>JADKIX010000011.1:0-300000 GCA_016722635.1 Rhodospirillaceae bacterium
ACATTGGCAATCAACCCCTTAACCCTGGCAATCAACTAGCCAACCCGAATAACTCTTTGCCAACCCCCAAAGTACGGTAACCCCTGGCCAACAGGCCACTACACCCAACTCCTCAAAAACCCCTTTACAGAACAATATAGGAACGGTATATTCCCGGAATAATCCGCCTTCCATTACGGACAATACACCTCTTCCGCCTAGGCGTAATCCAACTCCACCTCAAGATTTGGATCGTCACCGTCAAAGGGGGGATTGGGATCAAACTAATGATTGGGATTTGGAACTGCATGATGAATTAGGAGGTCATGGTTTTATCGACCATGTCTATAGAACTTGGCAATATGTTGCTGACCGAATTCTTAACTCCAGAAATCGTTTGAACAATGCTTCTTCCCGCTTTATTGATGCCGATACTGCCAATCAACTTGCTCATGAAACTTTAAAAGCCAACTCTATAAAAATACAAAAATGGCTAGGTAATCCTAATTCAAATGGAATCATCGAATTAATTTATACTCCTGCTAACAACCAAATAACTGGCTTTACCCTTCCAAAGGGAATGACAGGCTTCATAGCAGCAGATAAGGTAAAAATAATCTTAGTGCGAACAGGAAATAATAGCTATCGGATCAAGACTTTTTATCCTTATCATAAATAATAAATAAGCAATTTGGGAGATCAAAAATGTTTAAAACAGAAGAAGAATTGGGTGAGCTTTACAAAAACGGTATGGAGTTTCTACTTTATATCAACGCTTATATTATGGATATTTCGGATGAGGAGCGCCGAGAGTATAAAACTTATGCGGATTTGGCAAAGTTTTATGTTGATAATTATAAAGATAGTCCTTTGCAAAGTGATAAAGTATTGGCCAAGGCGACTGAGGAGTTGAAAATGATTGCTGAGCAAGAAATGGAATCGTGGGAAGAGATTGAATCATATGTAAATATCGCCTTCAAGGATGCGGCTGAGGTTAAGATCTGGTTGGAAACGGAAGTCATTCCGGTGCTCGAAGTTGAAGCCGAGCGGCGGGGTTGGAAAAAACCTGCTTAAGGTTTCATGATATTTCTGAGGCAATGCGTTTAACGAAAGGGCAGCTTGGCTGCCCTTTGTTGTTATCATTTTGCCTATTCCCCCAACTGGCGACCAGGGTGGCTGGGTTAGCTAAGAATAAAGTTGCAGAACTCTGCACCCCGATAAATAGCTTACAGGCTTGTTTTCAGCCATCCCTAGAAAAAGTTCGCAATTTACCACCTGAAGCATCCCGCCTCATAACAAAAAACCCACCCGGCCTAGGGCCGGATGGGTTCAGGATATTCTGGATAGTTTATTATAACCGCTGATCGTTTATTTGCTGCTTGCGAAAATTTGCTTCGCGTCATCCAAATTTTGGTTCATATATTGGCCAAAAGCATCCATGGTTTGCTGGCCAGATTTTTGAGCTATCATCCCCAACTCACGCAGGCTGGTAGACGCTGCCTCAAACGTCTGTTTGGCGCTATCAATTTGCTTGGCAACACAATTTTCCAAGGACTGGCCACTACAGACCATTTGACCCATATTGGTGAAATCCTGAGCCACTTTCTGAGTTATTTCCACTTGGTGGCGGCTAACCGCCAACAAATTCTCATAAGCGACTTGCTGGGTTGCATTCAAAACCTCAACCCCACGCTTGTGCATGCCCATCATTTGGTCAAATTTCAAGGTCGGCATTGTGCCCACAGCAAACATTTTGCCCATATCGCTAAAATGCTTTTTGGCTTCTTCATAAAAACCACTCATATCAAACATGCCCTTGGCATCTTTCCAAGCAAACTGAGCGTTTTTCTGGCTGCCAGTTTGATCGTTTTTGCCATTTTGGCCATTGGCTTTATTTTGGGATTGTTGGGTGGTTGTTGCCATTTTAAAACTCCGTTCCTATCAAAAAAATAAAAAATCATGTCGCAAATTCAAGATGCTGCAATCCGCTTATCTCTTATATTGCACTGCAGCAATATGGTATATATACGCCTTGTTACACATGGTGTCAAGTCTTTTTGTGCGCTGCACAAAATCAGAACAAATTGGCGTTAGGTCGCAAGGATCCGGCGGACCAGCGCTGGCAGATAATGCCAATATTCCTGGGCTTGCCGCAATTGACCATCCAATTTTTTCATGGTGGTGGATAAATCCGGCCCCTCATCTTGATGCCAGGTGCGCAAGACCCCCAACCATGCAGGCAGGATCAGAAGGCTGGCGGTTGTTGCAGGCAACCAAGATAACAGCTGGCTTTTTTGAAGCGCTTGCTGCAAGAATTGTTGGGCATGCGTCAATAACACCTGGCTTAAGCGGGGCGAGGTTGGCCAAGCTCGCTGGATTTGGCGGTATGCTAGCCTATGCGGTTGCAGCATATCCATATAATTCATCATCAGGGTAAACAAATATTCACGGTGGCGGGAAAGCGGAGCATCCGGTAATAATTGCGCGGTCGGTTGGGCCAATAATTGCTGCGTTTGCCCATCGAGGTACGCGGCTAGTAAATCATTTAAAGTCGGATAAAAACGCTGGATTTCTTCAAGGGTTGTCAAAGACCTGGTGGCGATTTCAGGCATCGCTGCCTGCGACCAGCCCTTTTCCGCGATCACCGCCATCATCGCCTGATAAACTGCAGGATCAGGCTGGCTGCCATTGCCCGTTTCCCGGCGATTACAGCAAGACAACGCAGAAAATAAATAGCGGGAGGAGAACTGCAAATTAAAAGCTCTTTCATCAGGAAGTAGGTTGATGGCACGACATTATAGGGATTTTGTTTCTTCTTTTCCAGTGTAATCAGCAATGAGAAATAGGATGCTTGCGAGAGATGATGGCCAGCTTCCGCCCGCGACCCCATTTACCTCCATTCAGTTTTTGCGTAACTCCCGGGCACGTTCAAAAGCGGCGGCAACCGCCCGCCGCAGCAATCCGGCCAACCCTGGGTCAGCCATTAATACACGCAAGGCAGCGGCTGTGGTACCGTTAGGGCTGGTGACTTGCTGGCGCAGTAAAGAAGGCTGCACCCCTGACTGGCTGGCCATCACCGCACTGCCCAGCAAGGTTTGTTCGGCCAGTTTTCCGGCAAGTTTGGGCGGTAAACCCTGTTCTTGGGCGATGGCAGAAAAAACTTCCAAAAACAGGAAAATATAGGCCGGGCCACTGCCGCTCAGGGCGGTGACCAAATCCAACTGTTGTTCACTTTCAACCGGCATCACCATCCCCAGTTTTTCAAGTAACCCCACCCAGGTTTGGTAGATCACGGAAGGCAAGGAGGGCAAGGCATAACAACCGATAAATCCCTGCTGATAAGCCGCCGGTAAATTGGGCATTGCCCGCATGACCGCCACACTTGCCAATTGCTCTTGGATCAAGCTTAAGGGTTGGCCAGCAACGACTGATAAAAACCAGCAACCTTGTAAGGCGGCCGTTTGATAAAGCGGCAACAATTGCGGTAATGATTGCGGTTTCACGGCTAACACCAGCAGCTCATGCCGAAAATGCGGTAAATCTTGCGGGCGTCGGCGCTTGACAGCCACAGGCAATCCCTCAAAGTGACGGTGGTCGGCGGCCTTAGGATCAATAATCCCAAGCTTACCCGCGGCAACCCCCGCCCTTAACCATCCTCGGATTAAGGCCTGGCCCATTTTGCCGCCGCCAATCACCCAGATGTCAGGCACCCAGACATCAGGGGTTTGGCCAGTATTTTCTTCGAACTTTTCCGGCATGGATGTTATGCTTCGCCAACTGTCTCCAGAATCGCCATTTGCATGGCTTTTTTCGGGTCATGATTGGCCCAGATGACAAATTGGAAAATCGGATAGAAACGTTCGCACTCCCGCAAGATATTTTTCACAATGTCTTCGACTTGTTCCATGACAATGTTTGGCACCCCCCGCAAGGCCTGGGAACAGCGGAAAATCGGAATTTCCAATTCGGAACACAGGCCAAAATGGCCAGAATATATTTGTTCGTTGGCCAATATGATCAACTCCATCACGTCTTGGCGGTGGATGGGCGGAACCTTGATATCAAGCGGGCAAGAAATATGCAGAAACCCGGCAGCCGAACGCCATAAAACCCCTATCTTATATTCTGCCCACTTCCCTTTAATTTGGGTAAAGGCTTCATGCGGCTCTCTCTTTTCAAAACCCAAACCTTCACGCACGGCATAATCCTCAATGACATCCAAAGGACTATCATGGGAATCTGATCGGCGGTTATTGCGGCCTAGACGGGACATTTAAGGATTCCTTCACTACTATTGGTTGTGATACGGTTGTTGTTTGTTATTTTCCTCATCCTTCCTAATTTTGGCCCATCAATGCACCTAGTGGCCGAAATTAGGAACCAAGCAATTACCACTCCCTCATAACCTCTGCTACCCTGAAGGTTAACTTAACCCCAGGTAATACTTAAAAAAACGGTGCCGGGCTTCGATACCCCTATCTGGCGGCCGTTTTTTCATTCTTCTTGTCTTATTCCTTGCTTTTTTTGGGTTGATTCTTTCCCCCACTTTGATCCTGGCCAAGTACTGCTGCCCCATCCCCTGGCACAGATATATCCTGGGGCTGCATTTGTTGTTGGGCCTGCCACCGCCTCTCCAGCACATTTAAACGCTCTTGGAGACGTTCTTGTTCAATCCGGGCAAGGGCTGCCATGTTTCTCACTATTTCCAATTCCGCCCGTGGGGCAACATCCAAACGCTGCACGAAACGCTTTGATAAAAGCTGGCATTCATGGACAATCTGTTGGCGCACAGCAAAAGCCGTTTCAATTGCCCCGGCCATCATTTTGGTGGCATCTTCCAAAAAATTGATTGGTTTTTTCATTGATTACCCTTTATTGACCAGCATTTATTTCTTATCAACACTGTATTTTTAAGCTGAAGCACCAGGCGTTTAGCAAAGATATAAATGATCTGCCCAGCATATTGTACGAGTATTTTTTGCGATTATTTACAGCGCATCGTTCCACAAAATGGCCAAGATCGTCAAGCATGATTTTCATACCCTTATGCTCCCATTGAAAATGGGCAGTTTAAAGTCATTCATTATTTTTGAGGATTATCATGAATAATATCTACCAACCTAGACATATGAAATGCTATTGAGCTAGTCTTGAAGAGGCAGCAAGCTATCTCCAGCACCTCTTGCCGATTTTTTTGAAAAAGGCTATATGATAGGCAAGAAGTTGTTTTTTGAAAGAATTAGACGGATGCATACAGTTTTATTTTACTTATTATTGGTTTCCTTATTCGCAACCTTGATGGTGTTGGGGATTGGCTTGGCCAGTCTAGGGCGTGGCGGCGCTTTTTCTAAAAAACACGGCAACCGGTTGATGCAATGGCGCGTGGGAATGCAAGTCTTAACCATTTTGCTGCTGATCCTTTATATATCTGTGCCACGTTCCTAAACTACTCATCTCTTGCCAAGAACCATCTTGACGGCAAGGTTATCATCAATTTGTCATTATAGGAATCAGACGGATGGTGCGTTTAACCAAAATTTACACCCGCGGCGGCGACCAAGGCCAAACCTCTTTAACCGGCGGGAAACGTGTGGATAAGCATCACCAGCAAGTGGAGGCTTACGGCACGGTCGATGAAGTAAACGCCCATTTAAGCCTGATTGCTCTGCACGCCCCGGAAACAATCGAGATCACCCATCATCTGCAGCAAGATTTATTTGATTTGGGTGCTGATTTGTCAACCCCCTTGCCACTGGCATCTGTAGCTGATCCAGCCTTGCGGATCCAACAAGCGCAAATCGATTATTTGGAAAAAACCATTGACCGGTTAAATGCCGCCTTATCCCCCCTAACCTCTTTTGTTTTACCGGGCGGTACGGCAGCATCGACTTACTGCCATATTGCCAGGACCGTGGCCCGGCGTGCCGAGCGCCAAACCAGCAAACTAGCCAGTGAACAACCGATTAATCCATTGGCGCTTATTTATTTGAACCGGTTATCAGATTTGCTATTCGTCATGGCCCGTTACTTTAATGACCAAGGCAAACGCGATATTTTATGGCAGCCGGGCAAGAACCGCTGACCCAGGGGTAAACTGCTTTCCTATCCTTATCCCAGAATAGATTGCAATATAGATTGCAATCCCTACCAAGATACTATGAACAATTTTTATGATTCATTTTATTGTTGTTTTTACCTTGTCTATTCATGAAATGGTAGAAAATTCCTTGAAAACACCTATAATATCTAACAATATCAATTGTTTTAGACTATTGAAAATGGGTACAAATGATACAAATTAATTATAAGAATATATAAAAATATAAGAAAAATTAACTTTTTGTTTACTTTTTGTGGTATATGTAGTGTCTGTGACAAGTTTATTAGAAAACAAGTTATCAACACAATGGAGATTTTATGAATAGTTTTCGCAAACTTCTTTTTGTCAGCGCGAGTTTACTCGTAACATCGGCAGCTTTCGGGCAAAACCCTGATTGCAAAGTCTTATCTTACCAAAATCTGGATGCCCTGGGTTGCAAGGATTTGCAATCTGATAGTGGCCTGACTGCACCCGATAGGTTCAACGATTCTCATATAGGCTTATCCCCGGGAAGGGCACCAATTGACATGCCAAAACCCGGCACAGCGATAGGTGGGTCAAGTACACCATCCACAACGACGGTGCCTAGCACTACTACAACGCCCGCAGGGTCAACAACAACCACATCTACGACACCATCCACAACGACAGTGCCTAGCACTACTACAACGCCCGCAGGGTCAACAACAACCACATCTACGACACCATCCACAACGACGGTGCCTAGCACTACTACAACGCCCACAGGATCAACAACAACCACATCACGACACCATCCACAACGACGGTGCCTGCTACTACAACGCCCGCAGGGTCAACAACAACCACCACATCTACGACACCATCCACAACGACGGTGCCTAGCACTACTACAACGCCCGCAGGGTCAACTCCTCCTCTAGGGAGTAATCCGACGAGCGCACCATCAGCGCCTCCTATAGGGAGTAATCCGACGGGCGTACCATCAGCGCCTCCTATAGGGAGTAATCCGACGGGCGTACCATCACTACCTCCTATAGGGAGTAATCCGACGAGCGCACCATCAGCACCGATTGTCGCAACCAACCCAGCCGAAGATGTGATTATGTTTAAACTGCGCCAAGAAGATGCTAAAACCAGTTATTTCGGTGCGATGGATAAGGAGGGTGCCGTTCGTGGCAATAAAGGCATCACTCGTGACCAACGAGATTCAGGGAAGCAATTCAGTGGCACGGTAGTAACCCCGACAGGCTCGACCCCTCCAGGTCCTAGATACTAAGACCGTAGCATAAAAACTTCTACTTCAAAACCAGGAACATTAAAAGTTCCTGGTTTTTTTTCGCTTTATCTTCGGCTCATTACTATACTTAGGAAAGCCTTTTCCTATAAGCAGAAAAATATGCTGGCACGGGAAATATTTGACAAAAAAACATCGGCGTGTTGCAATGCACAAAGTTTTACGAGTGCTAATATATAGTGTTTTATCAAAATTGCCTTGACCGTTTAATGAATAAGGATAAAACCAAAGAAGTTTTGAAAACCCCTCATAAAGGATAGGAAACAAATGAAAGTGCTGGTTGCCGTCAAACGGGTGATTGATTATAACGTAAAAATTCGAGTGAAAGCCGATGGCAGCGGCGTTGAAACGACGAATGTGAAAATGTCGATGAACCCTTTTGATGAAATCGCTTTGGAGGAGGCCGTGCGCCTGCGCGAAAAATCCGTGGCCACGGAAGTCGTGGCCGTATCGATGGGTGGGGCGGGCTGCCTTGAAACATTACGCACCGCGTTGGCGTTGGGCGCCGACCGGGCCATCCATATCCCAGTTGACCAGGAATTACAACCCTTAGCGGTTGCCAAACTATTACAAGCGTTGGTTAAAATTGAAAAGCCTCAACTGGTTTTTTTGGGCAAACAAGCGATTGATGATGATTGCAACCAAACCGGCCAAATGTTGGCAGCCCTGCTTGATTGGCCGCAAGCCACCTGTGCCTTTAAACTAACGGTGTCTTCGGGTACAATTGAAGTTATTTCAGAAATTGACGGCGGCTTGGAAACGGTTGAGATGCCATTACCGGCCTTGGTGACTGCCGATTTGCGTTTAAACCAGCCGCGTTATGCCTCACTCCCCAACATTATGAAAGCTAAGAAAAAAACCATTGAAAGCATGGCGGTTGAGCAATTGGCCGTGGATATCACCCTGCATTTGCGGACTTTAAAGATTAGCGAGCCCCCGAAAAGGCAGGCAGGCGTTAAGGTTAAGGATGCCGCTGATTTGGTCAATCGCCTGCGTCATGAAGCAAAGGTGCTATAATGTCGATTTTAATTATTGCCGAATATGTACAGCAAAAAATTTCCCCCAGCACCTTATGCGCCGTGCAAGCCGCCCAAAAAATCGGCGGGGAAATTGATCTAGCGGTACTTGGATCAAATTGCCAGGAAATTGCCAAGCTTTTTGCTGGTATCCCTGGCATCCGCCAAGTATTGGTGGCTGATCATCCCTATTTGGGGCATCCGCTTGCCGATTGTTATGCGAAAATAATCGCGCCAGTGGGCAAAGGTTATTCTCATCTGGTGATGGCCGCCACCAGCTTTGGCAAATCCTTGATGCCACGGGTGGCAGCCTTGCTGGATGTCGCCCAAATATCTGATGTGGTAGCGATTGTCAGCCCAGACATTTTTGTTCGCCATATTTATGCGGGTAATGCCACCGCCACCATCCAATCCCTAGACGCCTTAAAGATTTTGACCATCCGCCCCTCTGCTTTCCAACCCGTAGCCAGCAGCGGCGGACAGGCAGCCATCAAAGCCTTGCCTTTTACCCCCTTGGCCTCGCAAACCAAATTGATCAAACAGGAAATCAGCAAATCGGCGCGACCGGAATTAAACGGCGCAAAAATTGTGGTATCGGGTGGACGGGGTTTACAAAACAGCAGTAATTTCAGCCTGCTTGAAAAACTGGCCGATAAATTAGGCGCAGCTTTGGGCGCCAGCCGGGCAGCGGTTGATGCCGGTTTTGTCCCCAATGATTATCAAGTTGGCCAAACCGGCAAAGTGGTGGCCCCCCAATTATATATTGCCGTGGGTATTTCAGGCGCCATCCAGCATCTGGCGGGCATGAAAGACAGCAAGGTTATCGTGGCCATCAATAAAGACGCGGATGCCCCGATTTTCCAAATTGCCGATTACGGGCTGGTTGCCGATTTATTTGAAGCCGTCCCCGCTTTCATCAACGCTTTAGATTCAAAATAGGAAATTCCCATGACCTTGAAGACAGAGACCAATCCCAAACAACCAAACCCAACCACCGCCAACCTTAAAGGCACCGTTAACGCCATCCAACAAATAGGGGTGATCGGTGCTGGCCAGATGGGCAGCGGTATTGCCCATGTATTTGCGTTATCTGGGTATCAGGTTCAGATATTTGATAATAATCCCAGGCAATTGGAAAAAGTGCTGGACCAAATTGGTCAAAACATGAACCGGCAGATCAAAAAGGGCTTGATTACGGAGGGTGCCAAACAACAAGGGTTAAAAAATATCAGCCCTATATCCCAATTATCAGCGTTTCAGAAAAGCGATTTGGTGGTTGAGGCAGCGGTTGAAAACGAAGCCATCAAACAGCAAATTTTTCAGCAGCTATGCCCACATTTGCCCACACATGCCATCTTGGCCACCAACACCTCTTCCATATCCATTACGCGCCTGGCTTCCGCAACCGACCGTCCGGCCCAGTTCATCGGCATGCATTTCATGAACCCGGTACCCGTGATGCAGTTAATTGAGGTGATCCGTGGCTTAGCTACCAGCACTACCACCGAACAAACCATTCGGGAGATTGCCCAAAAATTGGGTAAAGTCACAGCACGTTCAGAAGATTCTCCTGGTTTCCTGGTTAATCGCATTTTAATGCCAATGATTAACGAGGCGATTTATGCCCTGTATGAAGGGGTTGGAGATATTGAATCGATTGACGTGGCCATGAAACTGGGCACCAATCACCCCATGGGCCCCCTCGAATTAGCTGATTTTATTGGCCTTGATACCTGCCTGGCTATTATGCAGGTACTGTATGACGGCTTATCCGATAGTAAATATCGCCCCTGTCCCTTGCTGGTGAAATATGTAGATGCGGGCTGGCTGGGCCGTAAAAGCAAACGCGGCTTTTATGATTATCGTGGCGAAAAACCCGTGCCAACCCGTTAGGCTTTTATCCCACAATCAATCCGTTATTTAAAAAACAAGGGGAGGAACATCGTTCCTCCCCTTTTAATTGGTGTTAAACGGTTGGCAAGGATTTCCCGGGCAAACTCAACCTACCTTCGCCTTGCTCCCTGTCGCTTGCTGCTTGTTGCTGCCTATAGCTACACCCTCTCTATCGATAGCGGTCAAACCCATTAAGGCGGCAACCGAAGTCATGGTGATAGAAGGGCAAGAAAAAACTTTGGATGATGTATAGTGCTCCCGCAAATCTTCTAGATAAGATAACATCATCAATTGAATGATAGGGTATTTTTAAGGGATTGACTTTAGATAATAAGAAAGGGGGGAGGAACGAAGTTCCTCCCCCCTTTGGTTCAGTTGATTATCGGTGGTTAGAGTTTACCAACGGATGCCCAGCGATCCTTGGAACGTCCGCTCATCACGCTTGCCGCCAATGCTTTGTTGATACCCCACACCCACCGTCACAGGGCCAAAACCCACATTCAATCCACCACCACCCGTATAGATGTTCTTGCCCCCGTCTGTCGACCGTACATTAAACGCCGTCCCCGGTTGCTGGAACGACACATCTCGGTCTTGATACCCCTTACCCACCAACACCCGCTCATACCCCCCCTTCACATACGGTTCAAAGCTCACCAAGCCCGCTTGGAAGACAGCGCTCACCTCCCACCCTCACATGCCCTCGTCCCTCCCATCCCTTCTCCTTCTCCCCACTTAAGCTCACCGAGTTCCCACCCTTCTCCTCAAACCCTTGCTCATATACACGCGCCATCTCCAACCCAACCTCCGGTGTCACCTTGATCATCCCCAAATTGATCCCATACCCCACCCCCACATCCATCCCGAACTCCCTCACCTGCTCCGATCCCCTCATATTCCGTTGGTTAGGCAACCAACTTCCTACTATGCTTCTTGTAACCTTCTGCTTCCCTGACGCATAACTCACTCCCCCACTCACCTCAATCCCTCCGAAGTTCCATCCTCCATACACCCCTCCCATCACCAGTTTCACTTCCCCCTCCCACGTGCGCCCAGCTTCAATCCCCCCTGCCCATACCCCACCATCACACCTACCTTCCCTCCCCCAAACCCATATTCAACACCCCCCACCAAGCCTCTCACATCTCCACGGATCCTCTCCCCATTCCCATCCCCCTTCACATCCTCCTGCCCCTGCAGCACATTCCCCCATACCCCAACCCCTTCCAAGTTCCCATCAATCCGCCCCATCCCTAACGCACGGAAGTTCCGCGTCACCCCACTACGCACTTCCCCCATCGCTGCCCAGGCTTCCCCACTTAAACTGTCCAGTGCCGCTCGGTAGGCATCATCATTCGCCCCTAATCTCTCAAACGCCTCCGCTACCGTCTCCATATCACTCCCCGCCCCACTCCCAGCCATCCCCGGAATAACCCATCCCCCGCTTGCCGCTGGTTATACGTATTCCCTATCGTTGCATAATTGATCTTCTCCACCTGCACCTGCACCACCCTTGGGACAGTATAATTCACTTTGAACTTCGTAAACTTCGTTCCAGCAGGTAATGTTGTCAAACCAAACTGCCCATTCACCGCCACTCCCGCCGTGATCACATCATAACTCGCGCCATTCCTGTACAATCCGGGCGCAACCGCCACTGTCAATGTGCCATTGCCACCCAAATTCACACTCCCCCCTACCGCAAGCTGCGTCTGTAAGCCCCAGGCCCAACGACACCTCCACAACCGATCCCGCATTCACCGTCACATTCTCCGTAACCGTCAACTTGCCTGTCGTCCCATCCCCCGGATGAAGGGTTCCCCCCGCCGATACGTTCACATTCCCCGTCACCATTCCTTGACCACTTAATGTCCCTCCAGCTACCTCAAACCCCGTAACCACCCCAACATTCTGCCCCGTCGCTATATTCAACTCACCTGCATTCACCAATACCCCTACTCCAAAACTATAATTATTACCCAATACCCACTTGCCAGCACCATCTTTTACCAATAATTCAACACCACTCACGGTATTATTGAAGGTTTGACTTTCCCCTGCCATACCCCCATCTAAAAACAGACGATCATTCCCAAGACCTCCATCAATCGTCCCCCCTACACTCATACCCATCCCCATATTCAACGTTAATCTGTCGTCTCCTCCTCCCAAAACTATATTGCCCACAATCCTACCGCTGTTGGTTACCGTGTCATTACCTGTACCCGCCGTAAGTAATCCACCGATGGTTGCACCAGCATTGTTCGTCAATACATTAACCCCATCTCCCAGAACTATATTGCCCCCAATGCCACCGCTGTTGGTTACCCTGTCATCACCTGCACCCATGGCTACCCGGCCGTCAATAACCCCATTCGTTCCGTTAGTTAGCGTGTTAACACCATTCCCTAAATCAATTACCACGGGTGACATTGCAATACCAATAACCCCATCATTCGTAACGATATCATCACCACCAAGGGTTGTGATATTTCCCACCATCATCCCTCTTCGCAAATTGTTTACAACGTTAGCGCCTGCCCCCAGTTCCAGTTTGCCTGAAATACTGCCGTCATTGGCAACATTATCAACCCCATCGCCGCCTGTAATATCACCGGTAATGACGCCGCCAGTGAACCCCCTCCGGACATTAGAAATTATATTAAGTCCATTTCCCAAACTCAGGTGACCGGTTATTGAACCCTCATTGATGATGGTTTCATTGCCCAAACCACCCGAAATTGCCCGGGTGGTTCCCGTCAAATCACCTAGGTTGGTAATAGATGTCTGTTGCCCCATGGTCGAAATGACATTGATCCCTGTAGCAGCGTTAATAGTGGCGCCACTTTCATTGATGATAGTGGTGTTATCAACCTTGTCCAGCACTATGCCACCATTACCAGCAGTAATTTTTCCACCGGCACGATTAGTAACTTGTGAGTTATTACTGCCTGACTCAATTCGGATGGCAGTGTTCCCAACGTTTCTAATCACCCCATCATTCTCGATCACTGCCATGCCATTTTGAGCGGCAATAGCAGTAAACATCCCCCCGCTAATAACTCCATTTTTCAAGTTCTTTATTGTTCCACCCTTATCAATCCAAACACCACTAGTACCAGGGACACCATTGATAGCACCATCATTGCTAACTATCCCCCCACCGCCAGTCAAACCAACAGCTACTCCTGCCCCAGCGTTTACTATGGCTCGTGACTGCACGTCCACCGTAATCCCTATGGCAGGATCAATATATGCAGGGCTCACTGCCGTACATGTCACGTACTTTCCAGCTTTCACACAAGCAGCTTGGGCAGATGTACCAGAAAGACCAAGAACCATTAAAGCGGCAACCGAGGTCATGGTAACAAAACGTGTTTTGGGTAATATATGGGAATTCATCCGCAACTCCTGGGTAAGTGATATAAAATTATTTAATAACACCGACACCTATATCACAAATATCTAACTGTTTCAAGTTTTAATATGAATAGACTATCATATATGATACCAGAATAGCCCGTAATTATTGATACCACAATCGTGACCACCGCTCATAAAATCAGCCTTAAGGCGATTGATGCTGGCAATTTTGCCGCCTCACATGTTTGCGGGTTGGCTGTTTACAAAATCTGCCTGACCCTGCATACTTAGCCCGTGAATGAATTCTGATCCTGATAGGTTATAAGAATGTTTAATAAGTCCCATGCCGATCACTTAAAACAGCGCCACCAACAGCTGGCGGAACAAATCCGCCAGGAAATGGCAAGGCCGGTTCCGAATCAAACCCTTTTGTCCGATTTGAAGCGGCAAAAGCTGCAAGCAAAACAGGAATTTGAAAAATTTACCCATAATCATTAAATGATTTGGCAATTGGTAAATTTTTTGCTAGCGGTTAAGGGAATCATCAAGATACATAAACCTTAGAAAGTTTTTGGCATGGCAAGGCTTGGCAAAACGGTGTTGGCGGTTATACCGGCACGAGGCGGCAGCAAGGGAATTCCCAAAAAGAACTTACAGAAAATCGGCGGTATTAGCCTGGTTGGGCGCAGCATTTTGTTTGCTAGGTCACTGTCATGGGTTGACCAAATTGTTTTAAGCACCGACAGCCCGGAAATTGCCGATGAGGGCAAAAAATACGGGCTTGATGTGCCTTTTTTACGCCCGGCGGAACTCGCAACTGACACCGCAACCGGCGCGGACGCCTGGAAAAATGCTTGGCTTACCAGTGAAAAACATTGGGGCAAGCCCTTTGATGTTTCGATCCTGCTGCAACCGACCTCGCCTTTCCGGCAGATCAAGGATGTGGAAAGGACCATTGATACGATGATCCAGGGCGGCCATGCGGCGGCCACCTCCATCAGCCGGGTGCCCGGGCATTACACCCCACAAAAAATCTTTACCCTTGACCAATCCAAAGTCTTACATTTTTATGCAACTGACGGCGTGCGCCATTCCAACCGGCAATCCATTCCTGCCTATTATACCCGGAACGGCCTGTATTACAGTGTGCGGCGGGATACCCTGATTGGTAAAGGCCAGATTGTTGAGGAAAATTGTGCCGGTATTTTAATTGACGATCATGTGGTGAATATTGATGAACCCATTGACCTGGAATGGGCCGAATTTATCTTCCAGCGTCAACAGAAAAAAGGTTGATTTGATCATGAACACCTGGCTACATAACCCCGCAAGCAAAAACTGCACGATTATTGCCGAAGTTGCCCAATCCCATGATGGCAGCCTAGGGATGGCCCACGCCTTCATTGATGCGGTGGCTAAAACCGGCGCTGATGCGATTAAATTCCAAACCCATATTGCCGCAGCGGAAAGCACACCCAGTGAGCCTTGGCGCAAAAAATTCAGCCTGCAAGATGTGACGCGCTATGATTATTGGAAACGCATGGAATTTAGCGAAAGCCAATGGCAGGGTTTAAAAAACCATGCGGTGGAAAAAGGATTGCTGTTCTTAAGCTCACCCTTTTCCTTGGAAGCCGTGGAACTGCTTAAAAAAGTGGGGATGACCGCTTGGAAAATCGCCTCGGGTGAAATCAGCAATTCGCAGATGCTGCAAATGATTGCGGCAACCAAACAACCCGTGATGATTTCAACCGGCATGAGTGATTTAAATGAGGTTGACCGCACGGTGGCTTTATTAAAACCAAGCGGCGTACCCCTGGCCTTGATGCAATGCGCCACCATCTATCCCTGCCCACCCGAAGCGGTTGGCTTAAATGTCATTGATATGTATAAAAAACGCTATCAAACCGCAGTTGGCCTAAGCGACCATTCCGCAACTATTTATGCGGGGCTTGCTGCCGCCAGCATGGGCATCCAGGTGCTAGAGGTGCATGTGACCTTAAGCCCCGACATGTTTGGCCCTGATGTGATTGCGTCCCTAACAACCACCGAGTTAAAACAATTGGTTGACGGGGTGCGTTTTATTGAAAAAATGTTAGCCAATCCCGTTAATAAACAGGTTCTTGGCGAACATGCGGCCCCCCTGCGGAAAATTTTTATGAAAAGTGTGGTGGCCAAACATGATCTTTTAAAGGGGCATATTTTATCCCCAGATGATATGGCCCTTAAAAAACCGGGTGGTGGACTTACGGCGGATGATTACCCCCAATTGATCGGTAAGCGCTTACGAAAATCCATTGCCAAAGACGAAATGATTTTAAAGGAAAATACCGAATAAATGCCCCGTACCGTCTGTGTTGTCATTACCGCAAGGCCCAGTTATTCAAGGATTAAATCGGCCCTGCAAGCCATTCAAAAACACCCTGGATTGAAATTGCAATTGGTGGTTGCCGCCTCCGCCTTGCTGGATCTTTACGGCAATGCCGTGAAGGTGATTGAACAGGAAGGCTTTAAGGTTGACCGCCATGTCTATATGATTTTGGAAGGCGAGAATTTGGTGACATCCGCCAAATCAACCGGCTTCGGCTTGGCCGAACTTGCAACCGTCTTTGATAATTTGCGCCCCGATATGGTGGTGACCATCGCCGACCGTTTTGAAACCATGGCTACCGCTGTGGCTGCCTCCTATATGAACATCCCCTTGGTGCATATCCAGGGGGGTGAAGTGACAGGTTCCATTGACGAAAAAGTGCGCCATGCCATCACCAAGCTGGCAGATGTGCATTTGGTATGTACCCCCTTATCGCGGGAGCGGGTGATCCGCATGGGGGAGCGGGCCGAATCCGTCTATGTCACCGGTTGCCCCTCCATCGATATTGCCAAGGAAGCCCTGGGGCAAAAGCCGTTGGATGAGGATATTTTCGCCCGATATGGCGGGGTTGGGCCGAAATTTGACCTGTCCAAGGGCTATTTGGTGGTGATGCAACATCCGGTCACCACCGAATATAAGGAATCCCGCACCCATATTCATGAAACCTTGAAGGCAATCGCCCAATTGAATATGCCAACCCTTTGGTTTTGGCCGAACGTGGACGCCGGGTCGGATGGCACATCAAAGGGGATCAGGGCTTTTCGGGAAACAGGCCAATTAAAGCAAGTGCATTTTTTCAAAAATTTGCCGCCGGTTGAATTTTTAAGGCTGCTGTGCGGCAGCCATTGCATCATCGGCAACTCCAGCGTTGCCATCCGCGAATGCAGTTATTTGGGGGTGCCAGCCGTCAATATCGGCACCCGCCAGTTTGGGCGTGAGCGAGGGAAAAACGTGATTGACGTCGATTACAACCATCAAGACATTATGAAAGCCGTCCGCCAACATATCAGCCAACCCAGACCAGCGCGTGATTTATTATATGGCGATGGCTTGGCCGGTAAACGGATTGCCGATTGTTTGGCAACCGCCCCTTTAAGCGTTGAAAAACATTTAACTTATTAATATCATAGGGCCTAAGCTGGGGATGGGGCAATCCCCTATCCCCTGCTCATTTATATGAATAGGGCTATGGATTTTGCAGCCCTTGCCCGCGAAAGCCAGGCTTGCATTTTGCCAAAAAATTGCCTATAGCTTGGCTAACGAATAATCAGTTGCGTTTATTGGGGGATCGTCTAGTGGTAGGACTACGGACTCTGACTCCGTCAACCTTGGTTCGAATCCAAGTCCCCCAGCCAATTTTGATACAAGCAACCCGCATCCATTTAAAAAAAGTGAGCCTTTCATGAGCAACCAACAACCCGATACATCGAACAAAAACACCGTAAACCTAACTAGGCGCTTGGTCTCCGAAGGGCTTGGCACGGCTTTGCTGGCCGCCGCCGTGGTGGGATCGGGAATGATGGGCGAGCGCTTTGCCGGTGACAGCGTCTATTTAATGTTATTTGCCCACACCATCGGATCAGCGGCCGGGTTACTTGCTTTAATTCTAGCTTTTGGCCACATTTCCGGGGCGCATTTGAACCCTGCGGTTACTTTATCGATGGCATTGCAGCGTAACATGCGCTGGGGTGATGCAGCGGCCTATATGGTGGCGCAGGGGATTGGTGCCTTTGTGGGCGTTGCAGCCACGCAACTGATGTTCGTCGAACCCCTATTTCTGGCGTCCGACCATATAAGAACCGGTTTCCCGCAGTGGTTCAGCGAATTCATCGCGGCTTTTGGCTTGATCGCTGTTATCATTGGCTGTTCACGCGGTCGCCCCTCAGCCACACCCTTTGCCGCCGCCTCTTACCTGGCAGCAGCCTATTGGTTTACGGCATCCATGTGTTTTGTTAACCCGGCAATCACCTTGGCCCGCGCCGCAACCCATAGTTTCACCGGAATCAGTTTCGAAAGCGTGCCAGCCTTCCTTGCAGCACAATTTCTGGGGGCGATTGTTGCAACTGTCATCTTTAGCTGGCTGCATCGACGCCCTGTGTAAGCATTAACGGGTATTTTTTCTAAAGTTGGTCGTTTGCCAACCTTTCGCAACTGGATTGAATTTTTTTTAGGCCGCCATGCTCTTGATTTTGCGTTGCCCTTGGACTTGCGCCACCACTTTCCTGATCAGAGTTTTGACAAGTGGCTGGCCGGTGTAAATGGCCTGATTTTTTCAACTTGGCTTTTAATGGAACGTTTAGCTTCCCGCGTTTCATAGCTATTTTGCAGGCGCAGCCAAAAACCTTCGGATAAACCAAAATACTTGCACAGGCGCAAATCCGTATCAGCCGTGATGCGGCGCATGCCATGGACGATTGCATTAATACGGTTGGGCGGCACGCTAATGGCTTTTGCCAAAGCGTTTTGGCTTAAATGAAGCTCATCCAGAAATTCAATTTTGAGAATTTCCCCAGCATGAGGATTATGCAATAATTTCTCAGTCATAATTTTAGTTTTCCTCTCACATCTTTTCTTTAGTGATAATCGACTATTTCCACATCGTAAGCGTCGCTTTTTTCAAATATAAAGCAAATACGCCATTGGTTATTGATGCGGATACTCATTTGCCCTTTTCGATCGCCTTTTAACACTTCCAGATGGTTACTGCGTGGCACCTGCAAATCTTGCACGCTGTTTGCGGCATCAATCAAACTAAGCTTTATTAAAGCGCGATCCTGAATATCCACAGGAAACCGGCGCGATTGCACCCCTTGCCATATTTTTTCCGTTTCCTTGCATGCAAACGAAACAATCATCTGATACTTCCCTCAATATAGCATTGTATGCATGACGTAACAAGTAATATTTATTATTTTCCTAAAATAATGGCTTCAACTTGCTTTTTGGCTTTTTGCCATCACCATTGCCAGTGCGAAATATGTTCAGCTCCAGCGGCTCAACTTGCCTTAGGGCGGCCTCAACGTTCCGCATAAAATGGTATTTCAAAACCATATCCGTTATAACATTACCTAAGCGCGATATCATAGATAATATCCCGTTGTTTGATAAGCTATATATCCCCCATTGTTGGCCATAATCCAATTATTGCCTTTTCGAAGTTGGGAAATCAGTTGCTAACTCGATTATTTCATTATAATAGTGGGTTCAAATTATATTAACCAGCGCCAATGGTTTATTTTCAGAATGGGCAACATAAGCGTTTGCTGGAATTGACCAGACTTTATAATACAAAACTTTATGATCATGAAACAAGATTGAAAGACATCCTTATCTCTGTATGACCAATAGGGATAGTCACCTATAGGAAGAAATTTAGGCTGATGGAATGAACCTGTCGTTGCAAAAAACCTTTCATATTTTCTTATGGATGGCCATTATTGGCTTAAGCATCCTGCTGATGGTGGCTGGCGAAAAAATCCTTGTCCCCTTATGCTTTGCTATCTTGATCTGGCATTTGATTAATGCCTTGGCTGAGACGTACGGCAAATTATCCTTACGAAAAAAATCTTTGCCCCATTGGCTGGCCTTAACTTTATCGATCTTGACCATCCTTATCTGTTTTTGGGTGGTTTGGCAGATTATCATTGAAAATATGGCCGCCGTCATCAACGCCTTGCCCCATTACGAAGCGAACCTTGAAAAAAGCCTGGCCCGCATTTCAGAATTTTTTGATTTAGAGCAAACCCCAACCCTGGCCCAAATTATCGAACGCATTGATTTTATTGCCCTGTTATCCCGTTTGGCAGAAAATTTGGCGGGGTGGACAGGCGTAGCCGTCGTTATTTTCCTGTATCTATTGTTTTTATTGATGGAACAGCAGTTATTTAACCAAAAAATCCGCCTGATATTCACTAATCCAACCCATGAAACCCGCATCCGTTCCATCCTGGCCAAAGTCCGGGTTGAAACCCAACATTATCTATGGGTCAAAACCATCATCAGCTTAATTATGGGGCTGGCCAGTTATGCCATCTTGCGGATTGCCCGGGTCGATTATGCAGAATTCTGGGCGTTTTTGGTGTTCTTCCTTAAATATATTCCGGTGCTGGGCGCCTTTGTTGCCACCTTGTTACCCTCATTACTGGCCCTGGTCCAGTTTGAAAGCTTATACCCTTTTTTCCTGGTGTTTGGCGGACTTGGGTTTTTACAATTTCTGATCGGCAATTTCTTTGAGCCGCGGATGCTGGGAAGTTCCTTAAACCTAAGTCCCTTTGCGGTGATGGTATCACTGGTCATCTGGTGGTATATTTGGGGGGTTGCGGGGATGTTTTTATGTGTTCCCATTTTAGTCACGATGGCAATTATCTTTGCCCATTTCCCCCAAACCAGGCCTTGGTCTATTTTGCTGGCCGGACGGGGGCAGATTAGCCGTTTCTCGGCAAATTAACCCTTCTTCCACTCCAAACAGCGGATTTTCTGGGTTAGATCGGGGTAAGCGCCGCATAAAGAAAAATGAAAGCCATTGGCCATTGCAACCAGATCTTGTTGCTGGTTATCGCCAATTTCCATCAATAAACGGCCATTATCCGACAATAACCGCGCCGCCTCCGGGAAAATTTGCCGGTAACATTCCAACCCATCCATTCCACCATCAAGCGCTGCATGCGGTTCAAATTGCCTAATTTCCGGCATTAACCCCTTAATATCTGAATGTTTGATATAAGGCGGGTTGGAAATAATCAGCGGGTACGTGCCACCTAGAGAGGAGGCCCAATTATCTTGAACGAATTTGACCCGCTCGGTTAAGCCCAGATGATGGGCATTTTCCCGGGCAATTTTAATTGCTTCCGCCGATTGGTCTGTGCCAATCCCAAAAGCCTTTGGCAATTCACTGAGTAGCGCCAGCAACAAGCACCCACTGCCAGTGCCCAAATCCAGGATGTGGATGGATGCTGGCAAGGTCTTGGCATAGGAGAGTGCCGCCGCAATCAAGGTTTCGCTGTCCGGGCGCGGGATCAAGGTTGCCGGGCTTACTTTAAAAGGCAACCCCCAAAATTCTTTATTTTCCAGGATATAAGCCAGGGGCTCGCGTCGGCAGCGGCGTTCCACGGATAGTTGCAGGGATTTCAGCAACGATGGGGGGATAACATATTCGGGATAGGCCAGCAAAAAAGCGGTGGCACAATTTAAAGCTTGTGCCAACAACAACCTTATTTCCAATCCCGGATGATCCACCCCTGCCGCCGCTAGCTGGCTTGAAAAATGGGCAACCGCTTGCTTAACTTGCATTATTCTTGTAATTGGGCCAATTGGGCCGCTTGGTCGTCAGAGATCAAGGCCTCCACAATTTTATCCAGGGCGTCGCCTGATAACACCTTATCAATTTCATAAATTGTTAGATTGATACGGTGGTCTGTCACCCGCCCTTGCGGAAAATTATAGGTGCGGATGCGTTCAGAACGGTCACCCGTACCCACTTGGTTGCGGCGGTTGGCCGAACGCTCTGCCTCACGCGCCGCCCGCTCCATTTCATATAACCGGGAACGCAATACTTTCAGCGCCTTTGCCTTATTTTTGATTTGGGATTTTTCGTCCTGCTGCTGAACGACCAACCCCGTCGGCAAATGGGTAATCCGCACGGCGCTATCGGTGGTATTAACCGATTGTCCGCCAGGGCCGCTGGCCCTGAAAACTTCCGTCTTTAAATCTTTGTCTTCAATTTTGATGTCCACCTCCTCCGCTTCCGGCAAAACGGCAACGGTGGCGGCGGAGGTGTGGATACGCCCGGAAGATTCCGTTAACGGGACGCGCTGGACACGGTGAACCCCTGATTCAAATTTAAGCCGGGCAAACACCCCCCGCCCCTGGATTAAAGCGGTGGCTTCCTTATACCCGCCAACCCCGGTATCGCTGATCGATATAACCTCAGTTTTCCAGCGGTGCAGTTCGGCATAACGCAAATACATGCGGAATAAGTCAGCCGCAAATAATCCGGCCTCCTCCCCACCTGTTCCCGCCCGCACCTCAAGAATTGCGTTTTTCTCATCCGCCGCGTCTTTCGGCAGCAACAATACTTGTATTTTTTTTTCAAATTCCGGGATCCGTAGCTTCAGCTGCTCAAGCTCTTCCTGGACCATCACTTTCATTTCTGGATCTTGTAAAAGCGGCTGTAAATCAGCCAATTCTTTTTTTGCCTTATGATAGTCCGTGACGATATCAACCAAAGGCGTGATATCAGAATATTCCTTCGATAATTTGGCAAGCGTTTGGTTATCAACCGGTGGTTGCGCGGCTAAAATTGCCGATATTTCCTGCTGCCTGCGGACAATTTGCTGTAATTTATGCTCAATACTCACAACCGAACTTTCTTTGTTAAAATTTACTTTTACGAGCCGTCATTTTATTATCTTCGCATCGTTATCTATACGTTTATCACTTGTTACAGGTTAGGGAAAGTTTTTCTAAAAGATAATGGGTTATGGGCCATCATAGATATTTATCCTTATCTAGGCCAGCCCCTTGGTTATTTATCAATCGCTATATTTTCCGAATCCTCCGCAAGCAACTGGTGATCCCGCGCATAATCCCGCAAGAAAGGCCTTAAGGTCGGGTGATGTTGCTTTAATAATTGTTCAACAAATTCCTGCACCGCCATCACCGAAATCCGCTGGACCATCTTTTTAACCAGTGGGATGGCTGACGCCGTCATGGATAACTTGCGGAAACCGATCGCAATCAAGGCGATGGCATCGATAGGATTGCTGGCCATTTCCCCACAAATATTGATGGATACATTGGCTTGTGTACAAGATTTAACAATCGGTTTTAAAAAATTCATAAAGCCTGGTGATAAAATATCATACCGGTCGGCAATCATGGGGTTATCCCGGTCGGAAGCGCTTAAGAATTGCCATAAATCATTGCTGCCAATTGATAAAAAATCAATATGGGGCAACAGATGCTCCAGCTGAAAAGCTAAAGCAGGGGTTTCAAGCATCACACCAATTTTTAAGGTTTTAGGCATAGATTGTTGGCGTTGCTTGGCCATTTCCCATTCAATTTGCAGGAATTCTTTGGCCTCCAAATATTCCTGCACCAATCCAACCATGGGGAACATCACGTGAAGATCATGGCCACTCGCAGCCGCAATCAAAGCTTTTAGCTGCGAACGTAGCAAAAAAGGCCGATCCAAGCTCATGCGGATTGCCCGCCACCCCATCGCGGGATTAGGTTCATTATGCCGTTGCCAATAAGGCAACAGCTTATCACCGCCAACATCGAGGGTGCGAAAAATAACCGGCCTGTCCTGAGCATAACGGAGAATTTTTTGATAAATATCTGTTTGTTGGGGAACGGAGGGTAACGCATTCTGAGTCATGAAAGTCAGCTCCGTGCGGAACAGCCCCACCCCAACTGCCCCACTATTTTGGAAGGTTAGCATATCCAGTAAAAGCCCCGCATTCATCCATATATCAACCGTCACCCCGTCTTGGCTAATCGCGGGCGCAGGCTTGCGATTTTCTGGAACCGGCCTATTTTGTCGGCGGTTTTGGATTGTTAGGGTTACCGTTTTCAGGATCGTATGGCTGGGCCTAAAAAATGCTTGATGGTGATCCGCATCCAAAATGACTTTCTCGCCGGATTTAATTTGCATGTAACTCGGGATGGTTGACACAAGAACCGGAATATTTAAGGCGCGCGCAATGACCACCGCATGGGACATCGCGTTCCCCTGCCCTAAGATTAAGCCCTTTAATCTTTTAGGATCCCAATACAGCAATTCCGCGGCACTGATTTGCGGCGCCAAAATAACCACATCATCGCTATTATTTGGCAATAATTGGGAAATATCTTCCTTTAAGAAGGCCAATAGGCGATTGGATAAATCATCCATATCAAGGACGATATCCTGCCAATTACCGTTGGTCGGTGGCCGGATTTTTGCCTGGATATCATTTTTGACCTTCATCACCGCCATTTCTGCCGACAACCCCGACCTTATGGCACCCATCATCCGTTTGATCCAACCCTGATCCTGGGTAATGGATTTATAAACCTCAAGCACCTCGTGATGGTGCCCGGAAACTTGCAGATGTTCGGACAGGCATAATTGATGAAGGCTGTTTTGCAGATCAGCAATGGCTTGCATCAAACGCTTTGTCTCCATTTGCGGATTTGCAGCCGTTCGATCGGGCAACAAAATTTTGGGCTGATAGTGAAAAGCACATCCTATTTCCAAACCGGGACTAAGCCCTATACCTTCAATCCGGCTTGGCAAAACAGCGGTTTCAGCATTGACGGGCTGATCGATATATTCTGGATGCGGGGCAAGCAATTCCGCAAAAACTGTCCCGATGATCTGCAAAATTTCGATTTCTTCAGCCAAGTAATTTCGCGTTTGATCATCAAGAACTGCCAACACTGCTTGGCATGTTCCCGCCCGTATCATGGGCACTGCCAAAATTGTTTGATAATTGCCCCAAATCCAGTTTCCTGGTTCCTGTATGTCATTTTTTTGTATCACACAACAGATTTTATCGGCAGCAACCTTGCCAATAATTTCTGAACCAAAGAAAAAATATTGCTGATTTTTTGTAGGCGCCTCGCCCCCGCCCCACCAAGCAATCAATTTTAACATCTCCCCCGGTTGAAGAAGATATAAGCAGCAGGAAGCAGTCGGCAATTCCCTGGCAATGATTTCTAAAGATACCTGCAATTTCTCAAAAACCGTACCTTCTTCCGCCATCACTTGCCGCATCCGGCGCAATAATGGCATCAGGGAAGGCAAATGTGTTGGAGAAAGCGCTGCCATCCCTAAGAAAGGGCTTCCATGGCTGAAAACCGATTGCTGATCATCTGCTTTGCCTGTGATAACAATTCTTCAACAATCAGCTGGACCGGCTTTTCTCCGCTGACCATGCCAACACTTTGGCCGGCCATTAAAGAACCAGCCTCAATATCACCGTCAAGCACGGCACGCCTTAAAGCCCCCGCCCAGAAATGTTCAATTTCCAATTGGGCGCCTTTTTGATCCACCGCCCCCTGTTCAAAACGGCTGATCGTTTCCCGCTGAAACTGGATAAATTTTTGAGTGGCCTGATTAACCAGGGCCCGCACCGGAATAATGGGAAAACGTTGATCAAGCTGTACCGATGGCAGGGCATCCCGTGCCTGCGCTTGCATAAAGGCCTGTTTCATTTTGGGATGGGCAATTGATTCTTGGGCGCAAACAAATTTGGTTCCCAATTGCACACCAGCTGCCCCCATTTCCAAATAAGCCACAATCATTTCGCCCCTACCAATACCTCCGGCCACAAAAACCGGTACCTCCCGGATAACCGGCAATATCTCCTGGGCCAACACGGCGGTTGCAACCGGGCCTATATGCCCACCAGCCTCCGCCCCTTCTATGACCAACGCATCCACCCCACTGCGAATTAATTTTTTAGCAATCCCTAAGGTTGGGGCAAAACAAATTAGTTTGACCCCACTTTGTTTGATCCTGGTTATTGCCCCAATCGGCGGCAGCCCTCCTGCTAAAACCACATGAGTTGCTTGAAGCTCTAAGCAGATATTGACCATTTCATCCAACTTCGGATGCAAGGTAATAAGATTAACCCCAAACGATTGCTTGGTTAACCGGCGGGTCGCCAGAATTTCTTTGGCCAATTGCTCAGGTGACATAGCACCAGAAGCCAACACCCCAAATCCCCCGGCATTTGAGATTGCGGCCACCAAATGATGCTCGGAGACCCACGTCATCGCCCCCCCCATCACGGCATATTGGCAATTTAAAAACTCGCGGCCCCTGTGCCACAAATGGTTCAACCACAACTCTGTTTTATTCACTAATGATTGCAAAGACCTTCTCCCAAATGTTGCGGCAACAAAAATACGAATCTTTTCGCATGACTTTCCTTGAGAGTTTTAGTAGAATTATCATGATTTTCCAACCATTTTCTTTACAGGCACATTTCTTTTATACGCAATCAATAATTGGAGGAGGATGAATATCTTGCAATCGGCAGCCAATGAACCGAGCATTTCTTCCCCCAAAGCATTTGATCAATGGGCAGATAGTTGGTGGAACCCGCAAGGCTCCTTCCGCCCGCTTCATGAATTGCACCCAACCCGGATGAAGTTTATTGTGGGTGAAGTCACCCGGCTGCTTCCTTCTTTGCTGACCCCGCAGCCAGTACCAATGAAAAACCTGCAAATCCTTGATATCGGCTGTGGCGGCGGTTTGACCGCCGAGTCTTTATGCCGTTTGGGGGGCAAGGTTACGGCCATTGATGAAAGCGAAAAAACGATTGCAGTGGCCCGGCAGCATGCGGCCGAACAAGATCTTTCCATTAATTATCACGTGTTGGATGCCGAAAAATTATTGGAAATAGGTGAAAAGTTTGACTTGGTGTTGGCATTGGAAGTTATTGAACATGTGAGTGATTATAAAAAATTCTTAGATATTTGCGCCCAACTGACAAAACCCCAAGGCTTCCTTATTTTTTCAACCCTTAACCGCACGGCTATGTCTTATATTAAAAGCATTTTGATTGCTGAAAATATCCTGGGCTGGATTCCCAAAGGCACCCATGCTTGGACAAAATTTCTAAAACCTTCCGAACTAGCAACCCCCTTGCAGCAAAGAGGGTTTTTGGCAAAAAATATCCAAGGCCTGGATTATCAAATCAGCACAAAAAGCTGGATATTAAGCAACTGCTTGGATAACAATTATATTGTTTCATTCGGTAAATAACCCAAGCAACTTGCTGTGATTTTTATTGCTAAATTGTTCGTTGTTTGCCAGTTTGCGCCTTTTTTCTAGCTAGACTCATTAGCTGGCCCACCCCTTAACCATTGGTTTTCGGCAGCCAGGGTATTTTCGCGTACTCAATCCCTTCTTCTGCCAGTTCCTTGGCTTCCTGCGCCGTGGCATTCCCATAAATCCCGCGTTTTTGCCCTCACCCAAATGAATTTTTCTGGCCTCATCGGCAAATCGATTACCCACATATTCACAGTTCTTTTCAATTTCTTGGCGAAATTGCCGCAACATCTGATAAAAATTTTTTGTTTTTTGATCCGTGACACTCGTTTTCAGGGTCTCTGGCGCAATCCCATCATCCTCCACCACTGAGGTATCTGCAGCTTTCGTTTCATCACCTTTGGTTTTTGATAAAGCCACCGCTGTTTTGCCAATATGCGGGGCCATCGGCGCTTTGATAATGTTCACATCACCGCAACGGGGGCAAGTGATGCCACCCGATACACTTTGTTGCTCGTAAGTCGCATTATTGCGAAACCAACCTTCAAAAACATGTTTGTTTGGACAAGTTAATGCAAATAAGATCATAACCAAATAATTCCAATGATTCCCTTTAAGGTCAACTTGATTAAGACGGTATCAATATTGCCGTTTCGCAGATTGATTGTCTAAACCACAAAAGGCTGACGGTTCAAAACGTCAGCCTTCGCTATTGTATCGCAAAACCAGGGATTGGTAAATCTTTTATTCTGCAGGTGCTGTATTTTCGGCTTGGACCACTTCAGCAGCGGAAAATTGCAGTTTTTCCGTAATACGGGCGGCTTTACCGGTAAGTCCACGTAAATAATATAACTTAGCGCGCCTGACTTCACCACGGCGCGTAACCGCAATTTCCGTCAAACGGGGGCTATAAAGCGGAAAAAGTCGCTCAACCCCTTCACCATAAGAAATTTTCCTTAAGGTGAAAGAAGAATTGATGCCAGCCATCCGGCGCGCGATGCAAACCCCTTCAAAAAACTGCACGCGTTCTTTTTCGCCTTCGATGACCTTAACGCCAACCCGCACATTGTCGCCTGGACGAAACTCAGGAACGGCCCTTAATTTCTCGATTTCCTGAATTTGTTGATTTTCCAGCTCACTAATCACACTCATGGTATATTCCTTCATAAATTCTTAGACAGGCTACAGAAAACATATTTTATGGTGATAAGTCAATATCTATTCCATTTTCATTTGCCGTCAACCGTACCTTTATAATCTTGCCAAAGATCAGGACGACGTTTTTTTGTTATCTCTTCTGCCTGCTTTTGCCGCCAGGCTTTAATGCGTTGATGATTGCCCGACAATAAGACATCAGGAACCCCCCGATCTTTCCATATCGCCGGTTTGGTATATTGCGGATACTCTAGAAGCCCTGCAGAAAAACTTTCCTCCGTTAAGGATTCGGGCTGCCCCAAAACCCCCGGCAATAAGCGGATACATGCCTCGAGTAAGGCGATGGCCGCAGGTTCCCCGCCGGACAAGACGAAATCGCCCAAACTGATCTCTTGGGGTTGCCATTCCTCTAAGAGGCGTTCGTCAACCGCTTCATACCGTCCGCATAAAATAATCGCCCCGGGGGTTTTGGCAATATCTGCCACTATTTTTTGCGTTAATCTTTGGCCACGGGGGGTTAAATAAATCAAGGGCAAATGCGGGGCTTGTCGCCTAGCTTCCTGCAAAGCAGAATCGACAATATCTGCGCGCATCACCATTCCTGCCCCGCCCCCAAAAGGCGTATCATCCACCGAGCGATGGCGGTTAATCGCAAAATCCCGGATATTCATGGTTTCAATTGACCAGATTTTTTGTTGCAACGCCTTGCCTGCCAACGAATATTGCAAAGTACCCGGAAACATTTCCGGGAACAGAGTCAGGACAATTGATTGCCAGGGTTTTTGGGGGGGAGAGACGACATCATTCATGGACATCCCATTCCGTCATCACTTTCTTTTCAACCAGATCAACCAGGGGGATCAATTGGTTGGTGAAGGGGATTAATATTTCTTGCTGGTCTTTGGCAGCCTCAATTTGCAAAATATCGCCTGCACCAAAATTAAGCACCTGTTTGATGATCCCTAAAAGCTGGCCATCCCTGGTAAAAACAGGCAGTTGTAGCAAATCGGCAATATAAAATTCATTATCATCAGGCAATGGTTGTAAAGACGTACGCAAAGTGTAGAGATTAAGCCCGATCAATGCCTGTGCTTGTTCGCGGCTGTCAATGCCTGGTATTTTTACTAAGCAATATTTACCGCTGCATTGCTTAACTTCCAAAAAAAACTGGCGATCTTGAGCTTGGTTAAAAAGTGGGTTAAAATCCGGTAATGTCGTCGGATCTTCTAAAAAACAATCCAGCTTCAACAACCCTTTGATCCCATGGACGCCTTTGATGGAGGCGATCAAAATCAAAGCCGGATGATCCATTATCTAATTGCTGAAATAATTGCTTGTTATTGAGCTGGCGCAGCCGGAGCGGCATCAGCAGGCTTTTCTTGGGCCTTCTCAGCAGCTTTTAGGCGTTCTTGGGCTTTGGTGCGTGGCAAATGCTGCTTGGTTTGCTCGGATTTTACTGTTTCCGGCAATACCCCTGCCCTTGATAAGAATAAACGGATGCGGTCGGTTGGCTGGGCACCCTTGCTGATCCAATATTGGATGCGTTCGATGTTCATCACGATCCGTTGCGGATTGGTATGCTCCAACCGGGGATTGTAGGTGCCAAGTTTTTCAATAAATTTCCCGTCCCGTGGGCTGGTCACGGCGGCTGTCACAATGTGATAAAAAGGACGTTTTGTCGAACCCTTGCGAGCCAAGCGAATCTTTAAAGCCATTTTTTCTCCGAATTCTAAGACTTAAATCATTATATACAGATAAACCCGTTACGCCGGTAAATGACAAACAGCCTCTATCTTATGCCCATCCGGGTCCGTGATAAAAGCCGCGTAATAATTAGCATGATAATTCAGGCGCAATCCGGGTTTACCATTATCTTTACCGCCTGCTGCTATAGCACTTTGATAAAATTTGTCAACAGCTATCCGACTATTTGCTTTAAAAGCAATATGCATTGCCTGGCCGGTAACGCCACCCTTTATCTCTGGTTTTACAATCCAGAAAAATCTGTCTTCGGGGAGGCCGTACCCGCACGAATCATCTGGGAAAGTCATATATCTTTTGAAACCCAACGGCTCAAGGGCGGCATCATAGAATTTGGTGCTGCGCTGCAAATCCTTGACCCCAATGGATAGATGATCAATCATCTCATATTCCCTATATTTTTACATTTACTGGAAGATTTTAGGCTGCTTTAAGGGTTTTTACAATCCTCTTTGCATAAAACGCGATAAACCTTGCCGCATCAGCCCTTTTGACCCAGATTTACCCAACAACTTCATCATGCGCTGCATTTCTTGGAACTGTTTTAATAGACGGTTGATTTCTTGGACCGATGTTCCCGACCCCTTGGCAATCCGCTGTTTGCGTGAGGCCTTAATCAGGTCAGGATTCTTTCTTTCCATTTTAGTCATGGAGGAGATAATGGCTTTTTGGTGTAAAATTTGTTTTTCATCAATCTTATGATCTGCCAGTTTTTCTTGCAGTTTGCCCATTCCCGGCAACATTTTTAACACGCTGCTTATACCACCCATCTTACCCAATTGTTCTAACTGTTTTGCTAAATCATTCAGGTCAAACTGGCCCTTTTGCATTCGAGCGGTTAGAATTTCCGCCTCTTCTTTCTCAATGGTTTGGGCCGCTTTTTCAACCAAGCTAACGATATCGCCCATCCCCAAGATCCGGCTGGCAACACGGTCGGGGTAAAATTCCTCTAAATCGGCAATTTTCTCACCAACCCCCATTAATTTGATGGGGCAAGAAGTGACCTGCCGCATCGACAGGGCCGCACCGCCCCTAGCATCGCCATCCATCCGAGTCAAGACAATACCCGTTAAAGGCAATGCTTTCTGAAAAGACTGGGCAATCTTAATAGCATCTTGCCCGGTCATGGAATCGGCAACCAGCAAAATTTCTGCAGGTTTTGTTAAATCTTTGATTGCCATAACTTCCTGCATCAGTTCTTCGTCAATATGCAGCCGTCCGGCGGTATCCAACATCACTACATCATAGCCAGAAAGTTTCGCCACCTGCAAAGCGCGACGGGCGATATCCAAAGGTTGCTGGCCGCTGATAATCGACAAGGTATCAACTTTAATCTGTTGACCAAGAATCGCCAATTGTTGTTGGGCGGCTGGCCGCTGGGTATCCAAAGAAGCCATCAAGGTCTTTTTACCGTAACGTTGCTGCAGGCGATGGGCGATTTTAGCGGTGGATGTGGTTTTCCCGGATCCTTGTAATCCCACCATCAAAAAAGGAATGGGCACTTGCGCTTGCAGGTTTAAGGGAACTGCCGCCCCAAGCATCGATAAAATCTGGTCATGGACAATTTTAACCACCATTTGCCCGGGTGTTGTGCTTTTAATAACCGTTTCTCCAACCGCTTGCAGGCGCACTTGCTCAATCACCTGCTTCACGACGGGCAAGGCAACATCCGCCTCAAGTAAAGCGATCCTGATATCACGCAGGGCCGCTTCCACATCGGCTTCCCGTAATACGCCCCGTTGGTTTAATTTATCAAAAACAGCGGTCAGACGCTGCGTTAAGCCCGAAAACATACTCATGGTGATTTTATGTGCCTATATAACCTAAAAATTTAACTTGATTACTTTATATAAGACTTTTTCATATATTGACAATGGCCTTCCCTACATGAGGGAATGTTCCACAACTTAAAAAATAAAAAAGGGGAGGAACGAAGTTCCTCCCCCCTTTGGTTCAGTTGATTATCGGTGGTTAGAGTTTACCAACGGATGCCCAGCGATCCTTGGAACGTCCGCTCATCACGCTTGCCGCCAATGCTTTGTTGATACCCCACACCCACCGTCACAGGCCCAAAACCCACATTCAATCCACCACCACCCGTATAGATGTTCTTGCTGCCATCGGTCGACCGTACATTAAACGCCGTCCCCGGTTGCTGGAACGACACATCACGGTCTTGATACCCCTTACCCACCAACACCCGCTCATACCCCCCCTTCACATACGGTTCAAAGCTCACCAAGCCCGCTTGGAACACAGCGCTCACCTCCACCCTCACATGCCCTCGTCCCTCCCATCCCTTCTCCTTCTCCCCACTTAAGCTCACCGAGTTCCCACCCTTCTCCTCAAACCCTTGCTCATATACACGCGCCATCTCCAACCCAACCTCCGGTGTCACTTTAATCATCCCCAAATTGATCCCATACCCCACCCCCACATCCATCCCGAACTCCCTCACCTGCTCCGATCCCCTCATATTCCGTTGGTTAGGCAACCAACTTCCTACTATGCTTCTTGTAACCTTCTGTTTACCAGACGCATAACTCACTCCCCCACTCACCTCAATCCCTCCGAAGTTCCATCCTCCATACACCCCCCCCATCATCAGTTTCACTTCCCCCTCCCCACGTGCGCCCAGCTTCAATCCCCCCTGCCCATACCCCACCATCACACCTACCTTCCCTCCCCCAAACCCATATTCAACACCCCCCACCAAGCCTCTCACATCTCCACGGATCCTCTCCCCATTCCCATCCCCCTTCACATCCTCCTGCCCCTGCAGCACATTCCCCCATACCCCAACCCCTTCCAAGTTCCCATCAATCCGCCCCATCCCTAACGCACGGAAGTTCCGCGTCACCCCACTACGCACTTCCCCCATCGCTGCCCAGGCTTCCCCACTTAAACTGTCCAGTGCCGCTCGGTAGGCATCATCATTCGCCCCTAATCTCTCAAACGCCTCCGCTACCGTCTCCATATCACTCCCCGCCCCACTCCCAGCCATCCCCCGGAATAACCCATCCCCCGCTTGCCGCTGGTTATACGTATTCCCTATCGTTGCATAATTGATCTTCTCCACCAACACCTGTACCACCCTTGGGACAGTATAATTCACTTTGAACTTCGTAAACTTCGTTCCAGCAGGTAATGTTGTCAAACCAAACTGCCCATTCACCGCCACTCCCGCCGTGATCACATCATAACTCGCGCCATTCCTGTACAATCCGGGCGCAACCGCCACTGTCAATGTGCCATTGCCACCCAAATTCACACTCCCCCCTACCGCAAGCTGCGTCTGCGCCGTCCCAGGACCCACCGACACCTCCACAAACGACCCCGCATCCATCGTCACATTCCCCGTTACCGTCAACTTGCCTGTCGTCCCATCCCCCGGATGAAGGGTCCCCTTCACAACAACCCCGCCAGCTAGCCTCCCCTCACCCGACAACCGCCCAGCCATTGCCACCGACACTACTTTTGCACTCGTCAATGTCCATCCCGCCGCTATATTCAAGTCCCCATCCAACACCTGGATCAGCGTGTTGAATGTGTAGTCACGGTCTAAGACCCATGTCCCACCCCCCTGCTTGGTCAGGATTTCCATATTAGCAACCTGATTACGAAAAAACTGTCTTTGCCCTGCTACCCCACCATTGAGGAACAATTGATCATCCCCCGCTCCCCCATCTATCACCCCCCCTACACCCATCCCCATCGTCAGCGTTAAGTTGTCGTTCCCTACCCCTAAATCAATGCTACCCCCTATCCCCCCTGTATTCACCAGAGCATCATCCCCACCTCGCATCCAGACATTGCCCATAATCTCGCCATTATTCGTCAGGGTATCAGCGTTATCCCCCAAATCAACGCCCCCAAAAACCTTCCCACCCACTCCATTGGTCACTGTATGGAACCCACCCAAACCGCCAAGGATCGATGCCCCCACCCCACCCGTGTTAGTAACAATGTTGCGCCCGTCACCTACATTAACGTTCCCACCAATAGCACCGCTGTTGACGATTTCATCATTGCCAGCACCCGCCAAAACACTACCGAAAATCCCCTTCCGTATCCCTGCCGCTGGATCCCACTGACCCGTATTGGTCAGTTTGTTACTACCTTCTCCTAAATCGACATTCTTGTTGATAATCCCAATAGCGATAGCCCCATCATTGACCACCTCATCATCCCCTGCTCCCATGATTACCTCGCCGTGAATAACCCCAGTCCCTCCGTTAGTTAGCGTGTCTTGATTATCCCCTAAATCAATTACCACGGGTGACATAACAGTACCAATAACCGCATGATTCTCTATAATGTCCTGGCCTTTTCCCATCGTAACAGACCCAGAAATATTGCCCATGCCCGTCACCATATTATCGATTTTTCCATTCCGCAAAATATTACCGCCGTCACCCAGATTAATAGCATTTACACCACCCCCCGTAATAGTTCCCACATTCTCAACGGTTTCACCACCAGCCCCCCCTAACACCCCAACCGCCATCCCCCCGCCCGATATCATGCCATAGTTTTTTAGTGTGTTTCCAAAATTGGTATTAAATTCAACCCCCGCCCCAGAACCAGAAGTAATTTTCCCCCCTGCTCCATTCAGAAAGGTACCTTGTCCACTATTTAAAATATGCAACCCAGCCCCAGTTCCTCCTGTAATATTCCCATTGTTCCTTACATCACCCGAGCCTCTAACGAACTCAACACCGACAATTCCTCCCATAATAGTGTTTGTTGCTTCATTTGTTATAACAACGTTACTATCGACTGCCCTGATCCCTGTGTCTTTGCCCCTAATTTCTGATTTTCCGCCAACCTGGGTGGTGATAGAGTCACGTAAACCCGCTGTCTCTATCGCAATTGTTCCCGCAACATCATTATTAACACTTGCCGACGCCAAAATGTTGATAGTTGTTGCGTTCATTACCGTTTCTTTATAACCGGATTTAGTATCCAGGCTGCATGTAGTCACAATCATACCAACACCAACCACAGCCTCGTTACAAGCAGCGTGTGCTGATGTACCAGACATTGCAACAGCCATTAAAGCGGCAACCGAGGTCATGGTAACAAAACGTGTTTTGGGCGATATGAGGTGGGTCATCGATCTCTCCTTAAAACCTATATAAAAAATAGAAGAATACGGGCCATAATGGGCCATTATTAAAATAGTTATGGGGCATGCTATCAAATTTTATTATATTTGGCTAGATGTTTGTATAAGCTGGTTTTATAGACAATTGGTTACTGTATCTGCTGGAAAAGCTTGCACCTGATCAGGATACGCCTGATTTCAGAAGTTCCGGCCCCAATCTCATAGGAGTTGAGCCGCGCGGGTTTTATCAATTAAACTCAGAAAGAACCCTGACCAGATACCCTTAAAACAAGAACAGCTTAGAATTGCTTCCTTAATAATTTAAAAATTTCTGTATCTTGCCTTGGCAAAGATAACCCCTGTTCTAAATCATACCAATATTCCCCTTCCGGAAAATCAACGGGAAGCTCATAATCCATTCCATCCCATTGATCCTCACGAAAAGCGTAAAACGCCCAATGCCAGCCATGTTCATTAAAAATAGCAATATTGTCGCGCAAATAGTCAAAAGCGCCACAAGCTTGGCGATGTACGCCGATTTCACCTATCAAAATCTGCCGTGATCTTATCTGGTTGCGATGCGACCAAAGAATAACCTGTGCCACACTTTTCTGTAATTGCTTTTTGTCCCAATGTTCTGTTTGCCCCCAAGCCGTTACTTGCCCAGGGTAACAAAACTGGCCACGAAATTCTTCTGCCGTGGTGTAAACCCAAGGTTGATACTGGTGAAAAGAATATAACACCCTGCTATCTTGGACAGGCTCCAGGTTGATAAATGCCTGTGGGTTCGCATCAAAACCAGATTCAATAATAATCGGGGTCCAGGAATCAACTTGCCTGATATGTTTGATAACCAGCTGATAAAAAAGATTAAGATCCGCTGTTGTTCCAAGGTATTCCTGCTGCCACGCCGGTAACGACACTTGATCGCCAACCGGCTTTTTTGTCAATCTTTCGGGATGCGGTTCATTTAATAGATCATAGCCATAAACAATTGGATGGTCACGTAAGAAGAGGGCTAAGTCGCGCCAATAATCGGCCGCATATTGCCAGAATTTTGGATCTTGCCATAAACGCTTATCTTCCTTATCAATAGCCGCGTTTGCTTGAAACTGACTGCCTGGAAGAGTAAGGGGGCATATCAGGATAGGCACCGCATATTTTTGGGCTAATCCCAGAATTCTCCCCAAATGATTTTTATCTGCTTCCACTAATCCGCGATAATGATCGGTATTTCCTAACAAAAAATTAGGGTGTTGGCTGGACCAAGATTCAAAGCTTAAGCGGACAAAATCGAAACCAAAATTTCTTGCGGTTGCAAATAAGTCTTCCCTGGGATCGCGATGAAAAAAATTCGCGCCCTGGCGTTGGCGATCCCAAAAATTGATTTTAGGCAAGATCAATGTAGATTGCCCAAAAGCCTTGGAATTTATAGCAGAAAAACCTCCCGCCCCTGCACCGGCCAAGAGCTTCAGTAAATGGCGACGCGACAGCAATCACACCTCCATCTTACAAAAAACTCAATGGCTTACGAAAAGCAGACAAGAATTATTGGGGCTTGGTCCAATCCTGACCGTTAAACCATTTTTTTGATAAATCGGTCAAAGTACCATCCTGGTGCATATCGCGAATGATCTCGGCAATTTTGGCCGAAAATTCCGGGTCACCTTTGTCAATCGCAATTGCCAAAGGCTCAAAGAAAGCAGGCGGACTGATAATGCGCAGCGGTTGGGTTTTGGCGGCCTCAAGCAAGGTTGGCAAATTAGAAAGTACAGCGTCCAACCGCACCCCATTCCCCAATTTCAAATCATCCAAATAACCGCCCTCGGAATCATAAGACCGCAATTGATTGGTTTTGACCTGGAAAACCACCGGGCTGCCGCCATCAATTGCGAATTTTAAAGCGCCCTTCATATAGTCTTCGGTGGAACAACCCCCGCATACACCGATTTTTTTATTTTGCAGATCCGCCAATGTGCGAATATTTTTATTATCGGCGTGCACGGCAAAACTGCCGGGGGTGTACCAATAAACCGCTGGAAAATCCAAAACTTGCGCCCTTGGCACCGTGGGTGTCATGGAACCAATGGCAATATCCCAGCGCCCGCCCCACCGGCCAGCTTCAATAAATTCCCATGAAACCGTGACGATTTCCAGTTTAACCCCCAACCTTCTGGCAATCTCCTTGCCCACATCCACATCAAACCCAACCAATTGGTTCTGGTCATCCAAATACGCAACCGGCGGCCAGCCCGGGGAGTACGCCGCCACCAAAACCTTGTTTTTTAAAACCTTGTCCAGAATGGGGCCTGCTAAGGCCGCGCCATGAAGACCCATGATTGAGGCAAGAACTGCGATCCATAAACTGAAGATTTTCTTTTTCATCCCGGTGCCTTTTCCTGAAAATTTAATTTGTATGATTATTTCTTATTTTATAGAAAACGACAAGAAAAATTAACAACAAAGCCTAAATTTCTATCCTTGCTGTTCACGTACCTTCAGAAAGCGGATTGCTGGCCAATCTTTTTCAGCCCGCTCCAAATGCCATAAGTTCCTGGCCAAGAATACGGGAATTCCGTCATGATCATCCGCCATTGAGGCTTGATTTTCCGATATAAATCTTTCAAGCATAGCGGGTTGGTCACAAGCCAGCCAGCGGGCGGCATGCACGCTGCTGGCTTCAAAGCGCACGGGGATATCATATTCCGTGCGGATGCGGTCTGCCAAAACGTCAAATTGCAAGCTGCCGACCACGCCAACAATCCAATCAAGGCCTAAACGCGGCCTTAAAATCCGGGCAATGCCTTCCTCTGCTAAGTGCTGCAAGGCCTTGGCCAAATGTTTGGCCCGCATCGGATCTTGCGGGCGGATGATTTGTAAGATTTCTGGGGCAAAATTCGGGATGCCGGTAAATTGGATGACCTCACCCTCGCTTAAACTATCGCCAATCCGCAAGGTGCCATGATTAGGGATGCCGATGATATCACCGGCCGCCGCTTCCTCAACCAATTCACGGGACTGGGCCAGAAACAATAAGGGGTTATGGATCAATAAGGATTTTCCCGTCCGCACATGGAATAATTTTTTTCCCCCTTGAAAAACACCAGAACATAAGCGGATAAAGGCAATCCGGTCGCGATGTTTGGGGTTCATATTGGCCTGGATCTTGAAGACAAATCCGGTCACCGCCTTCTCACCGGGTTGGATTTGGCGTTGTAGCGTCGCCCGGGGCCTTGGGGAAGGCGCATAATCCGTCAAGCCCCGCAATAATTCCCGAATGCCAAAATTATTGACGGCACTGCCAAAATATACAGGGGTTAAATGGCCCTCATGAAAATCTTTTAATGTAAAAGCCGGAAACAGCCCTTCAGCCATTTCAACCCCTGCCATCAATTGCTGGATGGCAGCCGGTGGCAGGTGATCCTTGAGCTCTTTTTCCTGCAATCCCTGAATTGTGACAGCCTCGGTCACCACGTCACCTTTGGCCCGTTCAAATAGAAGCAATTGCTGCTTGAAAATATCATAACAACCCAAAAAATTTCGCCCCATCCCAATCGGCCAGCTGGCGGGCGTTACGTCTAATGCCAGTTTTTCTTGGATTTCACTTAATAAATCAAAAGGGTCACGACCCTCCCGGTCCATTTTATTGATAAAAGTGATAATCGGGATATTGCGCAGCCTGCAAACTTCAAACAATTTCAAGGTTTGCGCTTCGATACCCTTGGCACAATCAATCACCATAACCGCAGAATCAACCGCACTTAAGGTACGGTAGGTGTCTTCGCTAAAATCTTGGTGACCAGGGGTATCAATTAAGTTGAACAAGCAATTATTATACTCAAACGTCATCACCGATGCCGTCACGGATATCCCGCGTTCTTGCTCAACCTTCATCCAATCTGAGCGGGCGCGGCGGCGATCACCCCGCGCCTTCACTGCCCCTGCCAGCTGAATGGCGCCGCCAAACAACAACAGCTTTTCGGTTAACGTGGTTTTTCCGGCATCCGGGTGGGCAATAATGGCAAAAGTACGGCGCTGCTGATAAGAAATCGGCTGATCGGGCATCGTTGACATTTTATAATGATTTTTTGCGGGCCCGGTGCCTAAGCACTTGGTTTTCCAGGGAATCTTCTAATAAATCATTCGGCAAATCGCCTGCCCACATTTTCTCGAGATTATAGAAACGCCGCATTTCAGCCCGGAACAGATGGACAATAATATCACCCGTATCCAGCAGCACCCAATCAGATTCGCCTTTGCCTTCAATCGACACCGTCCGTTTAAATTCGCTTTTACATTTACTGGCCAAATGTTCGGCCATCGCCACCAATTGGCGGGAAGAACCGCCATTAGCAATAACCATATAGTCCGCGATGGTGGTTTTGCCCCGCAAATCAATCGTGTTAATTTCCTCGGCCTTATCGGCATCTAATGATTTTTGGATCATTTGCAACATTTGCAAGACTGGATCATTTGGCTGTAAAGCCTTGCTTACAGCTTTTTTGCGTGGCGCCTTAGGGGCGGATACCTTCTTTGCCGGTAATTCTTTAGCGGTTGCTTTTTTCGTTTTCACCGGTAATTTTGCAACCCCTGCTTTTGTTCCCTTAGCAGCTGATTGCCTAACAGTCGCTTTGATAGCAGTTTTTGTCCCCTTGACCGGTAACTTCCCAGCAGCGACTTTCTTCCCTTTCGCTGGTGATGCCGTAACGGTGCCTGCCTTAGCCTTCACCGGTAATTGCTGACCCGTGCTTTTTTTCGCTTTCACCGGTACCTTTTTTTCTGATGCCTGACTCAATTGTCTGATCCATTATTCCAAAAAACGATGTTGATACATGGTTTCAATGCTGATTTTAACAACCTGACCCCACATATATATTATATGCGATTATTCCTGTCATTCTTCCTGGAACAGCACAATTTGGTCAAGTAAAATCATTCATCAAAGCTTACTTCATATAACCAAATGCTCGGTTCTGGTTACCTGATCCTTTGCTTGGCCTGACCTTATCTGGGTTGAAGAAAGGAAATTATCAGACCCTCTCAAAAAAACCCAAGCCGGCAACATTTTCTTTTCCCAATTCTGGGCTTGAGCAGGGGTAATCCGGTTTTTGCGAAAAATTTGGGCTGCTTTGCTGGATAAGGCATGCAAAGAATAACCCGGTCTTGAAAAAACCGCCACTGGCACTTGCCTAAAAATATCCCGCCAATGATGCCAGGAAGATATTTGGATCAAATTATCGGCCCCCATCAACCAAATAAAATGATAATTCTGAAAACGCTGCAGCAGCGCTTTTAAGGTATCAGCGCTATAATGCAGGCCAAGTTTGTCCTCAATCTTCGTGATTTTAATTTTTGGATGATCCGCGACCTTTAAGGCTTGCCTAAGCCTTAACCCGGCGGCCGGGGTATGAAAAGAAGATTTCAGCGGATTTTGGGGGGTAACCAGCCACCACACTTGATCCAACCGCAATCTTTTAAGGGCTGCCAAACTAATTTGGCGGTGCCCGGCATGGGCCGGGTTAAACGAGCCCCCTAATAAGCCAATTTTTAAATGTCCTGACCCTGCGTAAATCGAGGTAATTTCCGTTGACCTCATGGACGCAGCTGGCCTTTCCCATGCACCAAATATTTGTAACTGGTCAATTGCTCAGCCCCAACCGGGCCCCTGGCATGTAATTTACCGGTTGAGATGCCGATTTCAGCGCCCATCCCAAACTCTCCCCATCCGCAAATTGGGTAGAGGTGTTGTGCATCACAATGCCTGCATCTACTTTTCTTAAAAATAGGTCAGCGGTAGCCTGATCCTCGGTAATAATCGCCTCGGTATGCCGGGTGCCATATTGGCGGATATGCTCGATAGCCCCCACAACCCCCGCAACCACCCGGACCGAAATAATAGGGGCTAGATATTCCGTATGCCAATCTTCCTCAGTGGCCGCCATAATTTTGCTGTTCAGCTTTTGGGTTGGCAAATCCCCCCTAATCTCACAACCAGCTTGCAGCAAATCTTCCAAAATTGGTGGCAACATCGATAACGCGGCTTGATCAACCAATAAGGTTTCGGTAGCCCCGCAAATACCGGTGCGGCGCATTTTCGCATTCACCACAATTTTTCTGGCCATAGTTGGGTCAGCGGCTTGATCAATATAGGTATGGCACAGCCCCTCCAAATGTCCCAAGATTGGCACTCGGCTTTCCGCTTGTACTTTCGCAACCAGGCTTTTGCCCCCGCGGGGGATAATGAGATCAATAAACTCGCTCATCACTAACATTTCACTAACAGCCGCCCGGTCCGTGGTCGGGACAAATTGAATGGCGCTTATGGGTAATTTTGCTTGCAGTAAGGCGTTTTGCATGATTTGGTGGATCAGCTTAGATGAGGCAAAACTTTCTGAACCACACCGCAAAATAGCCGCATTCCCGGATCTTAAGCATAAAGCCGCGGCATCTGCCGTCACATTGGGACGGGCTTCATAAATAATCCCAATAACCCCCAAGGGAACCGAGATACGTTCAATCCGCAAGCCGTTCGGACGATCCCATGCAGCTAAAATTTTTCCTAAAGGATCCGCTTGGGCAGCGACCGCCTGAACGCTTTTGGCCATCGCTTGCACCCGTTCTGGATTTAACAGCAACCTGTCCATCAAGGCAGGTGTCATATTCTTTTGTTTTGCCCGTTCCAAATCTTGGTGATTTTGGGCAATAATATCGGCCGATTGCCGGATCAGCAGATCGGCATAAATTTTTAAAGCCAGTGTGCGCTGCGTTGACGTATGATCAGCCAATTGGTCAGCAGCTAACTTTGCAGCTTGGCCCATGGCTTTCATTGATGCTTGGATCGGTACTTGTATCTCTGCCATTTTTTATCCGTCCACTAAAGCCATATCATCCCGGTGGATAATTTCTTCCTGGCCTTCATACCCCAAAATGCCTGCAATATCGACGGTTTTTCGGCCCTTAATCGAAGCAATTTCATGGGTGGCATAAGCGCTTAAGCCGCGGGCGATCTCATGATTGGATTGATCCATGATTGCCACCAAATCCCCCCGTTTAAAATTGCCGCGCACTTCTACAACACCGGCAGGCAAAAGGCTTTTACCATTATAAATGGCTTGAACAGCACCCTGATCAATAACCATTTGGCCACTGGGGTTTAACGAACCGGCAATCCACGTTTTTTTAGCCTTCTTCATTTCCGAGGTTGGGATAAACCACGTGCAGCGCCCACCATTTTGGATATGGGATAAGGGAGCCAGTTCTTTGCCATTGGCAATCACCATAGAACATCCCCCCGCCATCGCAATGCGAGCAGCGGCAATTTTCGTGATCATCCCCCCCGAACTATAGCCAACCGGGGGTTTTCCAGCCATATTTTCAATCTCTTCCGTCATTTTGGTCACCATCGGGACAAAAGTGGCCTGTGGGTTTTTACGGGGATCGGCTGTATATAACCCATCAATATCTGAAAGCAGTACCAAAACATCGGCCCCCATCATGGCCGCAACCCTTGCAGCCAGGCGGTCATTATCACCAAAGCGGATTTCCGCAGTCGCCACCGTATCATTTTCGTTAATCACCGGGATCACACCAAATTTCAGCAAGGTATTGATTGTGTTGCGGGCGTTCAAATGCCGCTGCCGATCTTCGGTATCTTCCAGGGTTAACAAAATTTGGGAGGCAATAATCTGATGCTTGGCCAGCATTTCCTGGTACAGGCTGGATAGGCGGATCTGGCCGATGGAGGCGGCTGCCTGCTTTTCCTCCAGTTTTAGTTTTCCTTGAACCAATCCTAACTGACGCCTACCTAAGGCAATGGCACCTGATGAAACAATAATCACTTCCTGACCGCCCTTTTGGGCAGCGGCCACTTCCTGCAACAAAACCTCCAGCCACGCATGGCGGATAAATCCAGGCTGATCTGACATGAGCAAAGCGGAACCGATTTTGATGACCAGTTTTTTTGCCTGATCTAATTTATTCTGGCCTAATTTATCCTGGCCTAATTTATTAGGATGGGCAGATGGGGAATTACCTGTCATTCGATCCTATTCCTTCCCTAAACTTTGAACCAGGCGCAAGACCTTTTTTAGTCGTTACCTGCCGGTTGGTTTTCCAAACTGTTCCTTTGTTGCTTATCTTTGATAATAATTTGGGAAATTTGGCGCAATAAAGGTTTCATCCCCTGCCCGCTGACCGCAGACACCAACCATATCTTTTTTCGTGTATGCTGGCGTAACTCCTGGATTTGTTCGGCCTGGAGCTTTTCATCCATTGCATCTATTTTATTCAGCACAATGATTTCAGATTTTTTAGCCAGCAGGGGATTATACGCTTTCAGTTCCGCACGGATGGTTTTATAAGCCTCGCCAATATTTTCCTGCATCCCATCAATCAAATGGATCAGTACGGAACATCTTTCAATATGGCCAAGGAAGCGGTCGCCCAACCCAGCCCCTTCATGCGCCCCCTCAATTAGGCCCGGGATATCCGCTAAAACGAATTGCTGCTCATCTAAATCAACCAAGCCCAATTGGGGGTGCAGGGTGGTAAAAGGATAATCGGCAATTTTTGGCTTGGCATGGGACGATGCGGCTAAGAAAGTTGATTTTCCGGCATTGGGCAACCCCACCAATCCGGCATCGGCAATTAATTTCAAGCGCAGCCACACCCATTTTTCTTCCCCCAGCCTTCCAGGTTCCGCATAACGTGGCGACTGATTGGTAGAAGATTTAAACTGGCTATTACCGCGCCCTCCGCGACCACCTTTGGCCAAAACAAATTCTTGGCCAGGCTTTACCATGTCGGCCAGCACAACTTCTTTATTTTCGTCTAAAATCTGGGTGCCAACCGGGACCCTCATCATCAAGGTTTTCCCTTTGGACCCGTTCCGCACTTTGCCCATACCGTGATGGCCACGCTCTCCCCTAAAATGTTGCTGATAGCGAAAATCAATCAAGGTATTCAGATTATCTAAAGCCACCACCACCACATCGGCGCCATTGCCACCATCCCCGCCATCGGGGCCGCCAAATTCAACAAATTTTTCGCGGCGGAAGCTGACACAGCCCGCCCCGCCATCACCGGCATGGATGTATAATTTGACTTGATCCAGAAATTTCATCGATACACTTCTTTCTCAAATTGGTCTTTCGCAACTTAGCTAAAAGGCCTTTAATAGGATAAAGGGAAAAAGATCAAATGACCTTTTTCCCTTTCATCTATACAACAATTGTCAGCTAAATCAATGAATTGCTTGTAACCACCAAAGATTATTCTTGGGCAGCCAGGACAACGGAAACATATTTCCTGCCCTTTGAGCCATAATGAAACTGAACCTGGCCCGGGGTTAAAGCAAATAATGTGTGATCGCGACCCATGCCGACATTATTGCCAGGATGAACGGTTGTCCCGCGCTGGCGAACAATAATGTTACCAGCAACAACATGCTCACCACCGAAACTTTTTACGCCTAAGCGCTGGCCCGCACTATCCCGGCCGTTTCTGGAACTACCACCAGCTTTTTTGGTTGCCATATCTGCACTCCTTTAAGAGAATTAGAGGTGAATATCGGTAATTTTAAGAACCGTCACAAATTGGCGGTGACCGCGCTTACGCCGGTAATTGTGCCGCGGTTTTTTCTTAAAAACGATGATCTTGTCACCTTTGGTTTGGTCGATAATTTCTGCCGTCACCAAAGCAGAAGACAGGGCCGAAGCATCCAATTCAAGCCCCTGATCATGATTGACCGCCAATACGTTCAACTCAACCGATTGGCCGACCTCACCTTCCAGACGTTCAACTTTTATAATCTCATCTTTCGTGACACGGTATTGTTTCCCGCCTGTCTGAATAACTGCATACATGTTACCTAAATCCTATGTTAATTGCTTAGCTTTTGCCAGCATCGCCATCAAAAATTCTGCCCTAAACCGCTTTGCTTGAGATGGCCAATTTACAAAAATTGGGCAGATTGTCAATGATTTTTTCAGATAAATTCCTAGGACATGTTATAAAACAAAAATTACCCGGACAGCGGTTCGTTTTATCATTCGTGAAATCTTCGTTAGATCATGGGGAGGGGAAGTAAAAAAAATTAATGGATTTATTTGAAAGAATTTTCATTGGCTGTCATTTTCTAATGATTCCCTAGTTTTTAAAGCCACAATTTTCATTGAATCAATTGTTTCAAGAAACCTTGCCAACCCATTGTTTTTTATGCTATTATATTTCTTGTAGTGATTTTATCCAAACTTTTAATCATCTTAGATTTAAAAAAAACTCAGCGGCTATCTATTAAAAGAAGTTATATAATTTTTTTGGTAGATTTGGTAAGATGGGGTCAGTTTTTTTAATTCTTTGACTTTAAGGGTATAGATCAAATTACTATCGGCTTTTTGTTGGGTTTTGAGGCTTCTGTACTGGGAATAGGCATTTTATTCATTGTTCCTAATAGAGAGGTATTGATCCATCCAGCACCCAGCCGGATTTTTTGGCCACTTTGTTTTAAAATAATCAACTTAAACTCAACAATTTCAGGGATATCATCATGGAACTACCTTATCAGAAAGGCGACTTAGTTGTTTATCCAACGCACGGTGTTGGCCGTGTTATGGGCGTGGAAACCCAGGAATTTTCTGGCACCAAAATTGAAGTTATTTTGATCAATTTTGACAAGGAAAAAATGATGTTGCGCGTGCCGGTATTAAAGGCAAGAAATGCCGGTTTGCGTCGATTAAGCAGCAGGAAGCTAATGGATTCTGCCTTGGGTGCTTTGAAAACTAAATCCCGTGTTAAACGGGCGATGTGGAGCAGGCGGGCCCAAGAATATGAAACAAAGATTAATTCGGGCCATCCGGTCGCCATTGCAGAGGTCGTGCGGGAACTTTACCGGACAGCTTCCGAACAGGAAATGCAATCTTATAGTGAACGGCAAATGTATCAATCGGCACTTGATCGCCTGGTTAGGGAATTGGCTGCAGTTGAAGGCATCGATGAACCGGCAGCTACCGCTAGGCTTGAAAAAGTTTTATCAACCACGACAGCTACCACCGCGGCAGCCTAATTAAGCTTCTGGGGTTTGATGCCTGTCATAAAGGCCATTGAAGGAATTCAATGGCCTTTATATATGGGGAAAATGCTTGACATTTGGGTGTCACTTATTACCCTCATTTTATGCCATTAATAGTGAGGACAGGAGACGGTCATGCCCTTTTCCCCGGCCTGGCAACAAGCCATCCATCTGCAAGCGATTGGCGTGGTGCAAAATCAGCGGCTTCAGCCCATTGATGATCAATGGGGCAAAGAAATATCGGTGATCGAACTAGATGCAGCCCGCTTTAAGCCGGATTCTTTAAAAGGCTTGGAGAGTTTTTCGCATCTCTATGTTCTGTTTTATATGCATTTGGTGCAATCCCCTGAAATAGTCACAGGCGCCCGTCATCCGCGCGGCCAGAAAAATTGGCCGGAGGTTGGCATTTTTGCCCAGCGCGCCAAAGGCCGACCCAACCAATTGGGCCTCTCCGTTTGTGAATTGGTCGGGGTGAAAGATACCTTAATTACTGTCAAGGGGTTGGATGCGATCCATGAAACACCTGTTTTAGATATCAAACCCTATTTTCAGGAATTTGCCCCAAGAACACCGGTCAAACAGCCCATTTGGGTTCGTGAATTGATGAAAAATTATTATTAGCCTGAAGATATTAGGCAGCTGAAAGAACGGGGCAGCGGATGACCATTAAAGAAATGATCTATGATTGGGGCGGATTGAATACCCATTTGTTTTATGTGATCAATAATATTCAGAGTGCTTTATATCATAAATTCATGATCCTCGGCACCCTGCTTGGGGAAACCAAAATTTTCCCCGTTTATATCCTGTTGATTGTTGGATTTGCGTATGATGATTTAAAACGCCGGAAAAATTTGCAGGCAACCGATTATCCCGAATACCGGGAACGTTGGCTAAAAGCCATCACCGTGATCACCATCGGATTTTTCATTGACGTCCTGTGGGTGTGGTATTTGAAAGGTTATCTAGAGATGCCCCGCCCCTTTATTGCCCTGCCAACTGGCACCGTCACCCAGTTGGTGAACGAAAGTCCCTTTAGCAGTTTCCCCAGTGGGCATTCCTGTTTTGCCATGCTGCTGGCGGCAGGTTTATGGCCGATGCTTGGAAAGATGGGCAAGGCATTGGCTGTTTTTTATGTGGTTTGGGTTGCCCTGTCCCGCCTGGCCGTGGGTGTTCATTTTCCGGCAGATGTGGTGGGGACGCTACTGCTATCTTTCCTGGTCGTTGGCACCCTGCGGTTGTTGGTCAATCGGATATATCTATTTTGGCCAAAACATCGACTGACAAAATGATCCTAATTATTTAAGAATCAATGATCTTCGGTTGGATTAAAAAACCCCGGCTTTTTTCAAAGCCGGGGCAAGTTGTTACCTATTTATCAATTTACCTGCTGTTTATTGGCAATTGCGTACCATGCCGTCCGTCGCATCCGCCGCATCACAGGTATGAGCGTTTGGCATCATAATATTGGCCGATTGATTGCCCCATTATCCGTTATAAAAACCAATCAATTGAACCCTAATATAGGAAAAAAAGGATTATTAAATTAAGGCATGGGAAGAACTTCTATTTGTTCGGGATGGGTGACCTCAATCATCGGGCCATTTTTATTTTCAACCCAACCGCGCACGCTGATTGTTTGGCCCTGCAGCTGCATGATATCAATCCCTTCCGACAGAAACCATTCAACGCTTGCAAACTTTATTTCCACCGTAAAATCCGTACGCCAATTCTCCTGAAAATTCAGGTAAACCATTTCTTTATTTTTGGCAACCGCCAGCACCTTGCCCTCAACAATTTGAAAGGAACCCACCGGCCCAACTTTATCAGGCGATTGAATGGCGTAATAATCATCCGCCCATATACCCAAATGTTGCACGCGTGCTGTCTTTTCTATGGCAAGCATTTCCCGGACAATCCGCCGATTATCCGGGAAACTATAGACGCGGCCCCACCCATGTAACAACATTTCCTCCTGCAACCATTTGCCATCCTCGGTCACGACATGGGCAAGCAACCGGCGGTTATGGTCAACAATTTGCTGCCCAACATATAATTGAACCTTTTTCCCCAGCGTCGATTGCACCAGGAAATCCTTCGCATCATTTGCTTTTGGCCAATCCATAAAATTCGGTCGACCCAACCCCAATTTAGGCGCCTGGATGCCAACCAGCCTGACTTGCTGGCCTTCTTCCAAAACAATGGTATCCCCATCAATGACTTCACGGACGGTGGCGCTGAATAAAAAAACCAATTGATGATGGATAAAAGGATGATTCACCGCAAAAACTTTCTCCGCTAAACAGCTGGAAAATACCATAACCACGAAAAAATAATAAAATTTCTGCCGCCAATTAACAGGGTGGAATGCCAAGATAGACAGAGTCGTGCAAAAAAACCTATCTGTATCTTTCAATTGCATTATTCCAACCTTAGTTTTATGATTTATGAAAATATTCCTATTTGCTAAAGCGGATTATCAATCATGTCAAATACAAGCCCAAAAGATAAAATTTGGGATTTTTACCCCCCAATCGAACCTTACCGTACCGAATATTTAAAAATGGGTAAATACCATCAAATTTATGTGGAAGAAAGCGGCAACCCGAAGGGGGTGCCGGTCGTTTTCCTGCATGGCGGCCCTGGGGCTGGGGCTGGCCCCAACCACCGGCGTTTTTTTGATCCCAGTTTTTACCGGATTATTATTTTCGATCAACGGGGGGCTGGCCGCTCAAAACCTTTGGGGGAAATCCGCGAAAACACCACACCCTTGCTGATTGAGGATATAGAAACCATCCGCCGTCATTTAAAAATTGACCGGTGGATGGTGTTTGGCGGTTCTTGGGGCAGCACCCTGGCCATTGCTTATGCGGAAACCCATCCCGAGCGTTGCATCGCCCTGGCCCTGCGTGGCATCTTTTTATGCCGCCCCAGCGAAATTGATTGGTTCTTATATGGGCTAAAGATGTTGGCACCAGTCGAGTGGAAAATGTTTTCAGAATTCTTGCCCGAACATGAGCGGTCGGATTTATTAAGGAATTATTACCGGCGGTTATTTCATCCTGATCCGGCGGTTTATATGCCAGCCGCCAAATCCTGGAGCATTTATGAAGGCAGTTGTTGCACCCTCCTCCCCAATCCTGATTACGTGGCAAGCTTCGGCGATGATCGGATGGCGTTAGGCTTGGCTAGGATGGAGGCGCATTATTTCCTGCATGATATTTTCCTGCCCCCCAATTCCTTGCTTGAAAACGTGCATCGGATCAAACACATTCCCGCAACCATCGTGCAAGGGCGGTATGATCTGGTCTGCCCGATTGAAACCGCAGCCGAATTGGTTGCCCATTGGCCGGAGGCGGAATATATTGTGGTGAATGATGCCGGTCACGCAGCGATTGAACCAGGCATTAAAGCCAATTTGATTGGGGCCATGGAACGCTTAAAATCCTTAGCAAATAAGGCACATAAATAAGCAGGCAACCCGAAAATATCAGCCTTGAAGCGCCTGCTTAATTGGGGTTAGTGAGCGATGGCCCAGTGGGCGCCCGCCCCAGCCTCAACGGTTAAGGGGACCGATAAATTGACCGCCGGTTGATGGGCGTGCTCCATTAAAGGACAAATTAGTTTTTTGGCGGCCTCAACTTGCCCTAACGGTAATTCAAATAATAATTCATCATGTACCTGCAGGATCATTTTGATATCCAAGTTGGTTTCCCCTAAGGCCGCAGCCACCCGGATCATTGCCCGTTTGATAACATCTGCCGCTGATCCTTGGAGTGGCGCGTTAATGGCCGCGCGTTCCGCAAAGCCCCGGCGTGCCGCATTTTTATCGTTAATTCCTGGCACATAACATCTTCGGCCAAATAACGTTTTGACAAACCCCTGTTGCCTGGCCACTTGGCGGATATGTTCCATATAATCGCGGATACCCGGATACATACTGAAATACTGCATCATGTAATTTTTGGCTTCATTCACCCCCACATTAATCTGCCGGGCCAACCCAAACGGGCTCATCCCGTAAATAATGCCGAAATTAATCGCCTTGGCCCGGCGCCTGGTGCTTGGGTCAATTTGCGCCAGTGGGATATTAAAAACTTGCGAGGCCGTTAGGGCGTGGATATCTATCCCTTGCCGGAAAGCTTCCTTGAGCGATTCCACATCCGCAATATGCGCCATCAAGCGCAATTCAATTTGGGAATAATCAACCGATAACAGGCACTTCCCTTCATCCGCAATAAAAGCATGGCGGATTTTACGGCCGTCCTCGGTTCTAATGGGAATGTTTTGCAGATTGGGATCATTTGAGCTTAAACGCCCGGTTGACGTGGAGCTAAGGGCAAAAGACGTATGGACCCGACCGGTTTTCGGGTGGATTTGGGTTGGCAAGGTATCGGAATAGGTGTTTTTCAGTTTACTGAGTTCCCGCCACTCCAAGATCATATTCGGCAAGGGATGCCCGTCCTCCGCCAAATCGTCCAACACGTCGGACGCCGTGCTGAAAGCGCCTGTTTTATTTTTTTTCCCGGATTTCAACCCCAATTTATCAAACAAAATTGTCCCCAATTGTTTGGGCGAGCCGATATTAAACTCCTCCCCCGCCAACTGATATATTTGATTGGCAATCCCTTGCATTTTATTTAAAAAATAACGGGATAATGTAGCAAGCTCCTGGGGATCAATTTTAACCCCATTCCTTTCTATTTGCACAATGACGGGCACCAAGGGCCGATCGATTGTTTCATAAACGGTTAATAAAGATTGCCGCACCAACCGAGGTTTTAAAATAAGGTAAAGGGCCATGGTGACCGCTGCATCTTCTGCCGCATAATCCCGCGCTTTATCTAAAGGCACGTAATCAAAAGTGATTTGGTTTTTGCCAGATCCTGCCACATCTTGGAATTTGATGGTATGATGGCCTAAATGCAGCAGGGCCAATTCATCCAACCCGTGCCCATGCGCCCCGCCATCCAACACATAAGACATCAGCATGGTATCATCAAGGGAACGAATGCCGACATCGTAGTGCGCAAAAATAATCTGATCATATTTAATGTTATGGCCGATTTTAAGGATTGAGGGATCCGCCAAAACGGGTTTCAGCAACTCCAAAGCTCGCATCATCGGCATTTGCCGGATGGAGGAAGCATCGGTTTTTTCTGAAAACAATTCATTGGCTGACGGCAATTGATGGGCCAGCGGGATATAGCAGGCAGACCCTGATGGCAAAGCCAGCGAAATACCCACCAAATTAGCTTTCATGGCCTCAATTGAGGTAGTTTCCGTGTCAATGGCCACGATGCCTATTTGCCTGATTTGCCCAATCCAACTGATCAGGCGGCTTTCTTCCTGGATCAATTCATAAGCGCTTGGCGTGACCGTAAAAATTGCCGGTTGATTTTGCCCGATGGGGGCAACCACCACATCCGATTTATTGTCCGGTACCGGTTGCTTCGTTTCCTTAGCTTCGACTCCAGGCAAGGATTGACCTTGCTGAACTTTGCTTAAGATCGAACGAAACCCGTTTTCCTGAAGGAATGCGGCCAGTTGGGGAAGCTCTAATTGTTGCCTGGGCCAATTCCTCAAGCGTAAAAGGCAACGGGACATCGGCCCGTAAATTCACCAATTGGCGGCTTAATTTTAATATATCAACTGATTCTTCAAGGATTTGCCGCCGCTTACCCACCGGCATATTTGATAATTGCATCAATAATTGTTCAACACTGCCATATTGGATAATCAATTCGGCAGCCGTTTTGGGGCCAATGCCGCGAACACCGGGAATATTGTCGCTGCTATCCCCCATCAGTGCCAGAACTTCGGCCACCTTTTCCGGTGGCACCCCAAATTTTTCAATCACTTCATCCCGCCCAATCCGCCGTTGACGGATGGGATCCAGCATCTCGACCCCTTCCCCCACCAACTGCATCAAATCTTTATCGGATGAGATAATGGTCACCGGCCACTGCCGCTCACGGACAATCCGGCAATAACTGGCAATCAAGTCGTCTGCTTCAAAACCGGCCGCTTCAATGACTTTAAAACCTAAGGCGGTAGTTGCCTCGCGGATAAGGGCGAATTGCGGCACTAATTCCGGCGGCGGTGGCGGACGGTGGGCCTTATATTGGTCATAAAGCTGGCTGCGGAATGTATAGCGGCCGCTATCAAAAATAATCAAGATGATGGCATTCTCTTTTTTCTCGCGCAGGCGCATCATCATGGTGGTAAAGCCGTAAACCGCATTCACCGGCGTGCCATCCGCCCGTGATAAGGGTGGCAAGGCATGAAAAGCCCGAAAAATATAGCCCGACGCATCCACCAAATACACATGTGGGGCGGTTGAGGAAACAGGAGCTAGGGAGTGCGGGGGATGGTCATTGTTCAATTTTTTTGACACCGGTTAAGTGATTTGAAGAAAATCAATATCCTATTTTAATGATCCGCTGTCACATTTGCTGCACTGTCCCATTCAAACCGTTTGCTGCAATAGGGGCATTCCACCCAGCCCCTGGAACCGATGGTCATATAAATCCTGGGGTGGCCTGCCGCCCCCTTGCCGCCATCGCAATTGACGGTTTTAGTGGGTGATTTGATCATTGGGCTAATTGCTGGTGTCATGGCCATGATTTCCTAAAATTTTTAACCATTCATATTATGATGGAATCATAGGGCGTATCAAGAGATAATATGTCGAAAACATTTTGTCATGTGCGCCAAATCCTTCAAAAAGATAAAGTAAAGCGCCTGAATAGTTGAAAAGGATAAATCAATGCCACGTAAATACGATATTCTTTCATTTTCGGCTCGCATCAGGGAAAAAGCAACGTTAGCCGAAATTGCTGAACGGGTAGGCAAGGCCCTAGGCTGCCATTTTGCCAAAGGCTGGGCCAGCCATTTTCGCGAAGGGGAAGAAGTGTTGGTGGCTGAAACCTTGGGGATGCTTATGGAAATCAGCGCTGGCCTAAGACATGATGAACCTAAGGAGAAAATATCCACTTATTTTTTAATGGGATGGACCCATGATCGTTTGGAAGCAAAATGGCCAATTGAGCAGACAGTTATCAATATCACACCTTATATCCTTCAAATCCTGCACACCCTTGACAGTCCCCACTGGGACGCGCGATAGCGGGAATAAATTAATAGGAAAACAGATCTCAACCGCAATTGATTTAAGGAGGCGCTGATCGTTATGGACCAAGATGCTTCTTTTTTACCTGCCCTATTTTCTGTTTACTTGATTGACCTTTCTATCCGTGAAGAATATGTTTTTTATTCGTTAAAGAATCATTTCATCATTTGCCCCCGAACCCTTTGAGGATGCATGTCCTTCATTTTTTTAGAAAACCAGCAAAATCCTGATTTTGCCATCCAGGTAAAAGACTTATCAAAAAGTTACCCGGCGTCCAAACGCCGACCGGCGGTAAGCGCCTTGAAAAACATTTCCCTGCAAATCCCAAGGGGAAGTTTCTTTGGCTTACTTGGGCCAAATGGGGCGGGTAAATCAACCCTGATTAATATCTTGGGGCAAATGGTCAACAAAACCTCAGGCCAAGTTGAAATCTGGGGCATTGACCAGGAGAAAAATCCGCGGGCGGCCGCATCCGCCATCGGCATCGTCCCCCAGGAATTAAATATGGACCCCTTTTTCACACCCGAGAAATTGCTGGATTTACAAGCGGGGTTATACGGCGTGCCAAAGAAACAACGGCGTACCAAAGAAATATTGGCGGCCCTTAATTTAAGCGATAAAGCCACCTCTTACGCCCGTTCTTTATCCGGGGGGATGCGGCGACGTTTAATGGTTGCGAAAGCCATGGTGCATATGCCCCCCATCTTGGTTTTAGATGAACCGACGGCCGGGGTTGACATTGAACTGCGTAAACAATTATGGGAATATATGGTCGCCTTAAACCAGCAAGGGGTGACTATCCTTCTGACCACCCATTATTTGGAAGAAGCGCAGCAATTATGCGACCGGATTGCGATTATCCATCGCGGCCAAATCACCGCCAACGACACCAAAAAAGCGCTGTTAGGAAAACTGGATTCAAAAGAGCTGATTGTCAGGTTGGGTCAACCGCTAAGCTCTATCCCCCCACTTTTGGCTAATCTGGCGCCGCGCTTGAGCGGCCCCCAAGAATTACGCTTGGTTTATAAGCCATCCCAAACCTCGATGGGGGAGATTTTACAAAAGATTCAACAGGCGGGCCTAGAAATTGTTGACCTCAGCACCATTGAAACCAATTTGGAAGACATTTTCATCTCTTTTACCCGGGATGTTGCCTAGCCCATATTTTGCTGATCTTGATAGGCCGGTAATCAAGGAACTTTGATTCCGGGGCCATCATTGGAATTGCCTTTATTTTTTTGTTTAAATAAGATAAGGGATAAGATACCGCACCCGTAGCTCAGCTGGATAGAGCGTTGCCCTCCGAAGGCAAAGGTCGAGCGTTCGAATCGCCCCGGGTGCACCATTTTCCAAAAACTTATTTATCCGCAGCAGTAAAGGAAATCCCCATGACCCCACTTTATACCGCTACAGCCAGTGCTACCGCGGGCCGTACTGGTAAAGTCACCAGCAGTGATAATAAACTAAACCTTGCTTTATCCGTACCTAAGGAATTAGGGGGTGATAGTGGGGCAGGAACGAACCCCGAGCAACTATTTGCCGCCGGATATGCCGCCTGTTTTGGGGGGGCCTTAACGCTGATTGCCAAACAACAAAAAATAAACCTTAGTTCTGTAACCATTACCGCCAATGTCTCAATCGGCAAGGAAGGTGACGGCTATAAATTGAGCGTTCACTTGGAAGGAAAATTGCCGGGCATCCCTAGCAAAGACGCCACCATGCTCATGGAGAAAGCCCATCAGTTTTGTCCCTATTCTAAAGCTACCAAGGGAAATATTGATGTGCGGTTATCCGTTAAATCGCTATAGATCGGCCATTCATTTTACCACTAGCCCATTTTAACACTATCGCCAGTTTCTCATAAATTTAAGGGTGGCCAATTTGGCCACCCTTATTTTCACGTATCCTCAAATCCTATTAATCTGAACCAAAATTAACGTTCATTCACCCGCGCGAATTTGCGGTCAGACGGGGCGCGCCTGGCACGGAAGGCATCTTCCCCCGTACTTCTTGGCTTCCTTGCTTCAAATGTACGTGGTTGTCCTGCCTCAAAAGACCTACCAAAACTTTTCTTAGCCGCTGGTTTAAAAGCATCGTCGCCTTGACGTTCCCTTTTCACAAAGGGGCCACGGCGGCTTTCAAAGGGCTGGGCATTATCCGGCTTGTCTAAGCCAAAACGGCTTGGCCGTGGCCTGCTGGAACGAGCCTGAAAATCACCGCTACGTTCCGCCTTGGCCTCAAATTGTTCCGGTTGACGCCTTCTTTCCCCGGCATCACCTGCCTCTTTGCGGGGACGGAAGCCTTCGCCACCACGAAATCTAGCGCCTGACCCGCTGCGGCGGTCGCCTGAAGCTCCGTCTTCTTGACGCGGTTGACGCGGCCGGAACCCACTGGGACGCCCCTCACCCGCACGTTCCCCGCCCCGCTTACGCGCAAAACCTGCGCCAGCAGCTGACTTATGACCAGATTTTGGTCCCGGTGCAATTTTTTCATTCGGGTTCATCAAGCGGTGGATTGCCTTCCATTTAGCCCCATCTTGCGGGGTGATTAAACAGACTGCCGAACCTTCCGCCCCGGCACGTGCCGTGCGGCCAATCCGGTGAATGTAATCTTCCGGGCATTGCGGCAAATCATAATTAATGACATGCTCAATATGCGGAATATCCAAGCCGCGGGCCGCGATATCGGTTGCCACCAAAATCCGGTTTTTCTGATTACGGAAGGCGTGAATCACGCGGTCACGCTTATTTTGCCGCAAATCGCCATGGATGGTATCAACACTATGTTCATCCTTATCCAATTTGCCGGTCAGTTTTTCTGCACCCCACTTGGTTTTCACAAACACCAGGATAGACCCCTGACGTTGGTCCAACTGGGTGACTAAATGACCATATTTCTCTGCTTCGGAGGTGTGAATCAATTCCTGTTTGATTTTCTCAACCGGCGTAGTAGCAGACCCAACGGCAATGCGCACCGGGTCTTTCACGTATTTTTGTGATAATTTGATAATATCGTTCGGCATGGTTGCCGAAAATAATAAGGTCTGACGTTTCGCCGTCAAATATTTGGCGATTCTTTCCAGCTGCACCCCAAATCCCATATCGAGCATCCGGTCGGTTTCATCAAGCACCAGAAAATCCGTTTCATTCAGCATCAAGGTGCCACGGGTTAAATGGTCGTTAATACGGCCAGGCGTGCCAGCAATGATGCGGGGCCTCATCCGCAATTGCTGCAGCTGCTTTTGCATGGAATCACCGCCAATTAAAAGGGCGGTTTTAATCGTGCTGTTTTTGCCAAGCAGTTTTTGGATCATATCCAATACTTGGGTTGCCAACTCCCGGGTTGGGGTTAAAATTAGCGAATGGCTGCGCGGGTTGGCCAATAACTTAACGATCATCGGAATGGCAAAGGCCGCGGTTTTACCGGTGCCTGTTTGGGCCGAACCCAAAATATCCCGTCCTTCCAAGGCAGGCGGAATGGCCTGGGCCTGGATCGGGGTTGGTATTAAAAATTGCATTTGCTCAAGTGAGCGCAGCAGCGGCTGGGGTAACCCCATCGATAGAAAATCTTGCATTGTTATATCCTTCAACGGGTATCAACCCGTTATGTTGTAAAAATTAATAAAAAGGATTGATCCAATTGATCAGGCAGCCATCACTCTTATTTTGATAAAAAATAAGATGACCAGCCTGAACAAGAACGATGCAGATTATATATCGGCAGATAAAAAGTGCGCCAATGACCATCGTTGCTTTGCAGTTCAACCCAATAAAGCCAGAACCTTGATCAGGAGAAAACATCACCCGACAAGGTGATGATCATTATCCCGCAAGATCATCGCGTTACATTGTTACCCAACACGGGTAAACCGAGTCCTGTAGCTGCACGTTCCCATGAAGGGAAGCCCAGCAACTCTTGGACAAACGCTATAAGGATCCTATAATCTTGGGAATCTTATGTATCCTGGGGATACCCTGCTGTGAACGGTTTTAACCAAGACAGCAGCCTGCAGAAGCAAAGAGTATATACGGTAACTCAGGCGCTATTATACATATCAACAATTGAAAAGCAAGCTTATTCCTATATGACACTGTTTTTATTCCATAACAGCGGCTGATTGCCTGATTCATAGCGATTTTATTCCAAGCAATAAGCAGGCATATTTATTGATGCCATTTTTATGGTGGAATGAACCACGGTGCGTTCAAACCCCAACAAACCAAAGATCTGTCGGATACAAAAAATGCCGGAGATCGTAAAACCTCCGGCACTCTCAACCCCGTTATTGCGTGTCGGCTTACAATACAGGGCCTGCGGCTGATACAGCGGCTGAAACACTAAATTTTTTGAAGTTGTTGCGGAAATTCTCAATCAATTTTTTGGCATTTTCGCTATATTCAGCTTGGTTTTTCCATCCCTTGCGTGGATCAAGCAACGCCGCATCAACCCCTTTCAACACTTTGGGAATGGCAAAACGGAATCCGGGCAATTCCGTGTACTCGGCTTTTTGCAAATCACCTGAAAGTATCCCGGTGATAACAGCCCTGGTTACCGGAATATCAAACCGTTTCCCGCCCTTCCCAAACCCACCCCCTGCCCAGCCGGTATTGACCAGGTAAACCGGGCAAGACGTTTGCTCTAAGCGCCGCAATAATAAATCTGTATATACTTTGGCTGGACGCGGGAAGAAAGGGGCGCCGAAACAAACGCTGAAAGTGGGCTCAATCCCCGCGGTACTGCCAACCTCCGTGCTGCCCACCCGGGCGGTGTAGCCGCTTAAGAAATAATAGGCAGCCTGTTCCTTGGTTAAGCGCGCAACCGGCGGCAAGACACCATATAAATCACAGCTTAAGAAAATAACAGCCTTAGGATGCCCGGCTTGATTGGCAACCACCCGTTTTTCGATATATTCCAGCGGATAAGCCGCCCGGCCGTTTTGGCTTAAACTGTCATCCTCATATTTTGGCTGCAGGGTTTTGGGATCCAGGACGACATTTTCCAAAACCGTGCCTTGACGGATGGCGTTCCAAATCACCGGCTCCCGCTCTTGCGATAAATTGATGCATTTGGCGTAACAACCGCCTTCAAAATTGAAAATTCCCTTCGCACTCCACCCATGTTCATCATCGCCAATTAAAAAGCGGGCAGGATCAGCAGACAGGGTGGTTTTCCCCGTGCCCGATAAGCCAAAAAACAGGGCAACATCGCCTTTATCCCCTACATTGGCAGCACAGTGCATCGGCAACACATCTTGCGGAGGAACCAAGAAATTCAACACCGAGAACATGGCCTTTTTCATCTCGCCCGCATAACGCAGTCCGCACAGCAGGATGCGGTGATTGGTGAAATCCAGCATCAGGGCTGCATCACTATTCACCCCATCCAACTTCGCATCGGTTGCAAGTCCGCTGGCATTCAGCATGGTCCAATTTTTCTTTTCCTCCATCACCCCTGATTCGCGAATAAACAAATTCTGGCAGAACAAAATATGCCAAGCCAAATCGCTGGTCACATGCACACTAAGTTGGTAAGCGGGATCAGCCGCAACCTTCAGGCGCGCGCTGAAGGTTTCCCGCCCCTTCATATATTGCTGGGCTTTTTGCCATAAGGCTTCAAAAACTTGCGGGGTAACTGCCTGGTTAACACTGCCCCAATCAACTGCCGAATCAGTGGTTGGATCGCGAACGATAAAACGGTCTTTTGGTGATCTGCCGGTGCGTTTGCCGGTTGCCACAACCAATGCTTTGTTGCTGGCCAAAACCCCCTCTTTGCGCTGAAGGGCCTTATTAACCAGGGTTTCACTAGACGGATTTTGTGGTGGTGACGGAATTAGTGTTGGATGCTACGGATTTCATGCATTTTCCCCGTTAAAGATATGGAACAATCAATGGACAATGAAGTGAGAGGCGACCGTCGGTGTCATCGGTACCAAGCATAACAAGCTTCTCAAAAAATTCCAGCTGTTCTTGAAAAGGAAATTAGCCATTGATATTCGCTGCGACAATCCTGAATTTTTATGGGGTGACTATTTGAAAATAATTATCTACACATTGTCATTCCGTCCGCTATACTGACCACTCCCATCCCCCCTACCCGCCATGCCCACAAAAAATCATATTTTGATCAAATAGTATAAGGAATATCCCATGACTAATAAATCGGTTGATTTTGGCAAGACAGCTGGCGATTATCGTCAGCATCGCCTTGGCTTCCCCTTAGATCTTTTTATTCGTTTAAAAACCTTGGGAATCGGGCTGACCGGTCAAGATATCGTTGATTTCGGAACAGGTACCGGAGCTTTAGCCAATCAATTTGCGCGCCAGAACTGCCGCGTTATTGGGTTAGATATTTCTCAGCCGATGTTGGACGAAGCCCAAAAAATTGCTAAGGCAGAAAATTTAGCTGTCACGTACCAACGGGCGTCCGCGGAACAAACGGCTTTACCCAATCAAATTGCGGATGTGGTCAGTGCCGGACAATGCTGGCATTGGTTCCAAGGCATCAAAACTGCGCAAGAAGCCTATCGTTTATTGCGGCGCAATGGCTCCCTTATCATTTGTCATGTGGATTGGTTACCATTACCCAAAACCGTGGTGGAAGCCACGGAAAAATTAATCCTAAAATATAATCCCAATTGGCAGTTTGCAGGAGGTAACGGTTTTTATGGACAATGGGCCGAGCATCTCTATATCGCGGGTTTCATCGGATTAGAAAGTTTTAGTTTTGACCTTAACTTTTCTTACACCCCTGATAATTGGCGGGGCAGAATACGGGCCAGTTCCGGCGTTGCCGCTAGTCTTTCTGCTGACCTTGTGGAAAAATTTGACCAAGAACATCAGAAAATTCTAGAGCGGGATTTTCTACAAAACACCTTGCAAATCCCTCACCGTGTATTTGCAATCATGGGACGGAAAATACCTTAAGTTTTTGGTTTCTATCTTTCATCTATTGAAAACTTCTGGAACGAGGGCCAAGCGGATCTTGCGAAAGTATAATGGGTATCCCCCGCAAAAACTTCCCCTGGTTTCTGAAGGAATGTGAGTTTAGGTTTAATCGTGGCACCGTTGCAAACCAATTGAAAATGTCAAAATGTTGGGTCAAGATTCTTCACTTTCTATCCCCTGCAAATTGCATAGTTTTAGGTTAAGTGATAATGAAAGCCATAATCCTTAAGGGTATATTTTGCCTTTTTTGATAACATTTTGACTATCATCCAGAATTTCGGGTAAATTTTTTAACAATGCCACAATTTCTGGAACTAATAATTGGGTCGTATTACTTGAATTATAATCCTGGGCTTGGGATACCTCTACTTTGCCGCTAACAAAATAGTTATTGTAATTCAAATCTCTGTTATCAGCGGGGACCCTATAATATTGCCCTAAATCCTGCGCGTGAGCAAATTCTTCCCGGGTTAACAAGGTTTCATGTAATTTTTCCCCATGACGGGTACCGATTATTTTTACCTCATTGGCGGCATTTAACAGTTTTTTGATAGCCATTGCTAAATCTTGAATATTTGAGGCGGGTGCTTTTGGTACAAATATATCCCCTTGCTGCCCATACTGAAAAGCATATAACACTAAATCAACGGCATCATCTAATGACATTAAAAACCTGGTCATTAAAGGATCTGTTATCGTCAATGGCTTTCCTTGTTTTATTTGATCTATAAATAACGGAATAACCGAGCCACGCGAAGCCATGACATTGCCATAACGGGTACCGCATATGATTGTCTTATTGTTAATGATGGTTCTTGATTTCGCAACCATGATTTTTTCCATCATGGCCTTGGATATACCCATGGCATTAATTGGGTACACGGCTTTATCGGTTGATAATGTTATAACCCTTAGAACCCCACAAGCTATGGCAGCATTCAATAAATTTTCAGTGCCTAGCACGTTGGTTTTTACGGCTTCAATGGGATAAAATTCACAGGAAGGCACTTGCTTTAAAGCCGCCGCATGAAATATATAATCAACCCCCGGCATCGCATTTAATATGCTACTATAATCACGCACATCCCCTAAATAATATTTAACCTTATCGCTTTTAAACTTAAGGCGCATATCTTCTTGCTTTTTTTCATCGCGGCTAAAGATTCTTATTTCACTGATATCCGTATGTAAAAACCTGCGTAAGACTGCATTACCAAAAGACCCAGTACCTCCTGTGATTAGCAGCGTTTTTCCTTTAAACATATCATTCACCATCCTAAACTGTGCAGGGGTTAACTTAGTCTTAATCCTTCGGCGGTATAAGCCAGGTCAAATAGGGCATCATTTCTTATAGAAGCAGCGATTGAATCTAAACGTACCTTATTTTAGAAACAAGTAAAAATATGATTTTGGTATTTGATTATCTTTTCTAAGAACCGGCCTTGCCTAACTTTAAAAAGAATTGCTACCCTTTTCTGCAGGAATATACCTTCAGATTTAAGGATAGTTCTTTAAAGAACAACTAGTCATTTTAAAAAAATGATGCTATTAAAACCTTGCTTTATTTTGTTCTTTAATGTTTTTCAACAGCAGCCCTTGACAAAAAATAAACTCGATAGAACCATAAAACTATCAGGAGAGAATGTGAAGATAGCCATATTAGGTACATCTGGCATGCTGGGAAGCATGGTCTTGGACGTGTTTCAACAAACCAAGCACAAAATTTTAACGACCACCCGCTCACAAAACCAATCCCATCACACCAATACTGCGTGCAAATTCATAGATGCCGAAAAAACCACCCTTCGAGAATTACAAACCCTTTTGCATGATACGGATTGGGTTATCAATTGCATTGGTATTATAAAGCCGTATATACGGGATGATAATTTGAAAGACGTAGCCCGGGCTATACACATCAATTCTTTATTTCCCAATAGCTTGGCCCAAGCAATCCAGGGAAGCAAAACCAAAATAATCCAAATTGCTACCGATTGCGTTTTTTCAGGAAAAACTGGCGGGTATGTTGAAACGGACTTGCATGATGCAGCGGATGTTTACGGGAAAAGCAAAAGCTTGGGAGAAGTGATTACAGAGAATTTTTATCATTTGCGTGTATCCATTATTGGGCCTGAAAGAAAAACCCATAAATCTCTTTTAGATTGGGTTTTAACCCAACCTTTAAATGCCCCGTTAAAAGGATTCACGAACCATAGCTGGAATGGCATCACAACCTTGCACTTTGCCAAAATATGCTTAGGTATCATCAACCATAATATCACCTTAAACAATCTTCAGCATATTGTGCCCAAGAATAGCTTAAATAAATATGAAATGATTGGGTGTTTTAAAAAATATTTTAACCGAAATGATTTGAAAGTAGAAAAATTTGAAACCCCGCAAAGCATTCACAGAACCCTTAAAACGAATTATATTGATTTGAATAAAAAAATATGGAATGCTGCTGGGTATCAGGAAATACCAACCATTGAAGACATGATTAAGGAACTAAGTCTTTATTCAACAAAGTCAGGGTTTAAATGAAATTAATCACTATCTTGGGCGTCAGGCCAGACATCATTCGATTAAATATTATTATTAAAAAATTGGACCAACTATTCCTGAAGGATCATGTGTTGGTGAATACGGGACAGAATTTTGACCCGAAGCTCAATGATATTTTTATCCAGGAACTTGGGGTCAGGAAACCGGACTATCATTTAGGGGTAAGGGCATCCAACCAATTTGAACAAATTGGTAAAATGATGGTTGGGCTTTATGAAGTTTTTGAAAAGGAAAATCCTGATTATGTGCTGATTTTAGGGGATACGAATACCGATGTGGCCGCAGCCATTACCGCCCGGCATTTTAGGAAAAACAACCAAAATGGGGTTCCCGTTTTCCATATGGAAGCAGGCAATAGATCTTTCGATGCCAGGGTGCCTGAAGAAACCAACCGAAAAATAGTGGATCATATCAGTACGGTTAATATGGCTTACACCCACTAGTCAAAAGAGCATTTATATAATGAAGGCCTGCGGAACGTATTTGTGGTGGGAAACCCGATGAAGGAGGTCATTGCCTATCACCAGGATAAAATTGAGGGTAGCAACATATTAGATTTATTAAAAATCACTAAGAACGAGTATGTTTTAGTAACCTTGCATCGGTCGGAAAATGTTGATGATGTTCATAATTTGAAAGAAGTTATCGCGGCCCTAGAAGCAATAAGCATTCAATATAAAATTCCCGTTATTTTTTCAACCCATCCCCGGGCCAAGGATAAAATCGCTACATATAATATCAAAATCCAAAACAAGCTGGCAGATATCCGGTTTGTGGAACCTTTTGGTTTTTTAGATTTTATCAAATTACAGAAAAATGCGAAAGTGGTTGCCAGTGATTCAGGCACGGTCCCTGAGGAATGTGCTATTTTAGGCGTGCCTAACTTAATCCTGCGCGAAACCACGGAAAGAACCGAATTGCTTGATCACGGCTGCAGTATCTTGGTAGGCGCTTCAAATAAGGAGAGAAACATAAAAGATTTTGACATTGCAATCAATAAACCAATCAATTAGTTTATCCTGGAAGTGTCAAAATCCAAGACGTTAGCGATAGGGTAATTAGTTTAATTTTAAGTAAAATGTCCTAATAAATGCCAAGAGGTACAGGATGAAGAAAAGCAACAAGGAAATCATTCAAGAATTATATAACGATGGTGAGCGATTAATCCCTGGCAGGACACATAATTTACAAGAATTAATCAGACACCGTGCTACCTATGATTTTTTTAGAGCAATTATCAAGCAAGATATAAAGAACGGCGTATGCCGTGATATCCACAAAAAAATTAGAATTTTGGACATAGGTTTTGGTACAGGCTATGGGTGCTACTTACTGTCTCAAATTCCAAATGTTGAAATTGTTGGCATTGATGTTGCTAAAGAATGTTATGAATATGCGATTCGCAAATACAATAAAACCAATATTCGTTACATAATTCACCAAGAAACAGAAAAATTTTTACAAGAAAATCAATTTGATTACATTGTCAGTCGAGGTGTATTGGAACACATCCCTAATGGAATTAATATGACCGCCCACAATGCCCATTATACGAAAAGAGCTATGTTAGGTGTTCCCTATAAAGAAAAACCTCGTAACCCCCATCATTTACTACTCAATATTTCGGAAAATGACTTTAATAATTTCAAGGAGGACAAAGAGTTTTTTTATGAGGATTTGGAAGGAATCACGCACAACAATTCCTCTGCAGCAGGGATTGTAGGAAAGGGCAAATTACCAACTATAAATAACTATTTGAATTTTCCCATAATTAATGTATCCGCTTGCGTAAGAAAGGGCTCATTGCCAACTATAAATAGCTATTTTAATTTTCCCATGAAGCCAGAAAAGGCAGAATTTTTAATTCGATGGCAATATACAATACATAGGCTCTTTGTAAAATTGCCTAAAAAAGCATTTAAAAAAATAAAAGGAGTACTCTCCAATGCCTAAAATTACCATTATAACTCCCAGTTATAATCGCGCCCATTTATTGCGCGAAACCATCAATAATATTTTATCGCAAGATTTTGAGGATTTTGAATATCTGATTATTGATGATGGCTCTCAAGATCATACCCAAGAAGTGGTAAAACCCTATTTAAAAGATCCCAGGGTTCAGTATTTTTATCATGATAATAAAGGGGAATCGGCTACCGTTAATCGCGGCTGGCAAATGGCCAAGAGTCCGTTGGTTGTTATTGTGAATTCCGATGACCCAGTAAAACCCAGCTTTTTAAAAACTTTGGTAAATTTTATGGATAAGAATCAGGAGGTGATTGTTGGTTATCCCGATTGGGATATGATTGATGAACAAGGCAAAATATTAAAGACCAAGCAAGTTCGCGAAGGTGATATGACAGAAATGATTATATCGCATCACTGCTATCCTGGTCCGGGGGCAGTTATCAGGAAATCTGCCTTACCTAATATCCACAATTTACGCGATTCCCGCTTTGTTTTTATATCGGATTTAGTAGCTTGGTGGAATCTGGCCTTTTACGGAAAATTTGCCCGTATCCCGCATAATATTGCAACATGGCGAAATCATACGGGAACATTGACATTTAATATGTCACTTGAAGCAGTTGACCAACATAAACTGCTCGTGAAAGAATTTTTTCAACGAAGCAACCTCCCCGCAGATATTTTAAAAAGAAAGAAAGAAGCATTTAGGAACAGGAATCGGAAGATTTTAGGTATTATTAACCGTTATAGCAAAAAAAATCGTTCTTTTACGGCCAGATGGCACGCCTTTAAAAAACTGATGGAAACCCCAACATTGTCGAAGAAATACTTCAAAACTTTAGCAAGGATCATTTTCCGTTAAAAATGTCTCTGGATTGGCAAGCATCCCATTTCGGTTATAGAATGCCCATATTCTCAAAAATATAGGGGGTATTTTACCTAATTAGGGAGAGTAGAGTAGTTACAACCTGTGACTTCAGTCGATCTTCATGATAGATATCGTCGCTGTCCAAGAAAGTAATATGGTCGCCCCTCGCTGTCTTTATAGCAAAATTCCCTGCGTTTACAGCATTTTTTGATGGTACATGAGGTACAAGTTTGATCCGCTTATCTTTTTTTGAATAATTGAAAGATTATTATCCGTTGATCCATCATCCGCAATCAAAAGTTACCCATTATGATACGTTTGAGATAAAACAGATAAAATACCCCCCTAAATAAAAGCGCTGGCATTATAGCTGAGCATAATAATAGAAATGAGTGGATATAAAGGCGTTTTTTCTAATTTATTTTCCCTTGATATAATATTTCACAACACTTTTTGTGTTCTTTACTATCCGATAGATAAATCCGCGTTTCTTTTCAATCCTATTATGCCTTTTAAAAATAGACAGCTTTTTTGGCGTTTCAATTTTAAAGGGCGATATATTGTTAATGGCAAAGAAAGCTCCAAACGGTTTTTCAAGCGGATTGCCTTTAGCATCTTTTCCATGAAAGTTTTCACAAATTAAAAAACTCCAGTTTCCTTTGATGCCGTCAAAATCTTTTGGTTCCCAACCGGATTTATGTTCTTGTAATTCTGTGCCAGACAGCCCCCACGCATCCGTTTCATGCTTTTCATATTCTTGGGGCATATATCCAAGCGGCGTAAAAATGATGATCTGCTTTTTTGCTACGCGCTCCATTTCTTTTAGCAGCGCCATGCCATCTTTCTTTTCCAAATGCTCGATGACATCTAATAGAAAAATCGTATCAATGCTTCTGTTTGTAAAAGTGGGCAGAACTTTATTGGCCATTTCCTGAATAATCAGAACATTATCCATCTTTTGAAAACGATAGTGCAGGATATCAACATATTCCTTAAATGGTTCGACCATAATGTGACATTTAGGGCTAAAGTATGTTTGTGGCTTAATACCACATCCTATATCCATGACGATAGCTGTCTTTTTGATATATTTTTTAATACCAAAAAGCAATTCGCGCGGTTCTTTAAAATATCTTTTTATCATCTTTATATCCTTTTCTTTTTTATGAGAAATTATTCATCAGTAGTGCTTGAATTTTTTCACTGACATCTTTTACCATGGAGCTGTAGTAGATAAAGTTAAGGTTTGATCCAGTTAAGCAGAGGTTTGATCTGCTGTCTGGGTGAACCATAGTTGAACCTAAATTCACACTCCTTCAGAAACAAGGGTCTTCAGAAACAAGGGGAAGTTTTTGCGGGGTATACAGAGGTATTTTCGCAAGATCCGCTTGGCCTGGTTTCAGAAATTCTCAATGCCATTGATATGATTGTGACCATCAACAAAGTCAAGGGAATGTAGGAACCCAGGTGAACAATGGGGGCGTAATGGTGGCGGCGATATGCCATTCGGCCTGCGGTTGGGATATCAAGGACTGGTTTTGTTGGATTCATATACAGGTGAAGATGTGATCACAAAAATATTGGAGCTGTACGAGATAAAAGAAATATCTAGGATAGAAATATGGGACTAAGACATTGTCGTATAAGGTTAAATCAACGGAGGAAACTGATTGAATATTTTGTAATGGCAGTGACGGGGCCTTCAGCTGCGGACGTGATTGGAGTACATCCAAATACAACTGCTCTTTTTTACCATAAGTTACGTGAGGTTATTGCTGAGAATATTGCAGATGACGTGCCGTTTGATGGTGAGATTAAAATGGACGAGAGTGACTTCGGGGGGGGTAGGAAGGGTAAACGTGGCCGTGGCGCTGCTGGCAAGGTGCCATCTTCGGCCTGCTTAAGCGGGGGCGCTATATGTCGGGCGAAGGTACTGAAAACCATTATGGTGAACAAGATCAACCTGAAGTGTTGTAGGGGTATGTTCCTATAAGGCCTGGAGGGTTCAGACATTTTCGCATCAATCATTCCCTTGACTTTGTTGATGGTCACAATCATATCAATGGCATTGAAAACTTCTGGAACCAGGGCCAAGCCCATCTTGCGAAAACACAATGGCATCCCCTGCAAAAACTTCCCCTTGTTTCTGAAGGAATGTGAGTTTAGGTTTAACTACGGTTCATCCAGACAGCAGATCAAACCTCTGCTTAACTGGATCAAATCTTAACTTTATCTCGTACAGCCCCTTCTATTTTTATATTTTTGCTTGGGCATTTATGGTGAATAAATCGTCATAAGGTATTAAAAATTGATCAAAAACCTACAGGCTTATATTTCTTTAGCCCGTTTAGAAAAACCAATTGGCGTCATCCTGTTGATGCTGCCCTGTTGGTGGGGCATTGCCTTAGCTACACCGCCTCTCACCTGGCCCGACCCTATTCTTTTGATCGTGTTTGCTTGGGGCGCTTTTTTCCTGCGCGGCGCTGGCTGCACCTACAATGATTATATAGACCGCAATATTGATAGGCAAGTCGCAAGAACCGCATTCCGTCCCCTCGCTGCAAAAACCCTTAACACCAAAGATGCCTTTTATTTTTTGTTGATCCAATTGTTTCTAGGGGCTTTGACTCTATATTGGCTATCCCCCCTCGCCATCGTGATTGCTGTGTCATCGGTAGTTTTGGTATTGCTTTATCCCTATATGAAACGCTTTACCTGGTGGCCGCAAGCTTTTTTAGGATTAACGTTTAATATTGGGATTTTAGTGGGATATGCCACCATTCGTAAAAATTTGGAGATATCCACGTGCCTTTTATATGGAGCAGGCATTAGCTGGACTATCATTTATGACACGATTTACGCCCAGCAGGATAGGGAAGATGACGCCCTGATCGGCGTTAAATCCACTGCCCGGCTTTTCGGCCAACACAGTAAAATTATTTTAGGCTTTTTTGCTTTTCTTTTAATGGGCCTTTTGGGGAGTGCGCTTTATGTAAGCAATCCCCCTTCTTCTGATTTAGCCTGGATGGTGGTCGCAGGTTTTATCGTTCTTGCGGGTTTATTAGGCGGAAATATTTGGGGTGTTAACACCCATCATCCGCTTTCCTGTTTACGGGCCTTTCGTTTTCATCGCTGGATTGGACTGGCAATTTTCCTGCTGATCATAGGCAGTAAATTTTGGTAGTTCCGCTGGGTGGTTATGAAGTCAGATTTTTGCTTTCTTCGACAATCCAATAGCGGGATAAGGCTTTGTCAACCGAAAGCCAGGCAAATTTTGCCCATTCTAGATGGGCCATTTGGTAATCGGCAAAAGGGCCATATTGTTCTTGCTGGCCTGCCAGTTCGGTAAAACTGGCATCCCGATATTCCCCGCCCACCACCCAATATTTTTTGGTTTCAGATATTTCCTGGATATAAAAACGCATCAGTGCTTGATCAACCGTCTGCCAAGCCAAGCGTTGCCATTCCTTTAAAGCATCCGCATAATTTGCAAACGGCCCATATTTTTGCTCGGGGGCATTTTTTGCCAACCGCAAAAAATCCATATCTTCATATTCCCCACCGACGACCCAAAATTGTGATGTCATGATTGGTTGTTTTCAATCCCCCAATAACGGTAAACAACTGGTTTATACTACGAACTAATGGTTTGAAGAGGCTGCCCTTGTTTAGCCGTTTTACCACCCCGGCGATCAAAAAGGAATGTGCCTAACAACACCCATCTTCTTTTTTCTGCTGCCTTTGCCCTTACGTTCACAACCAGGGGGGTAGTATAATGCCAAAAAGGCAAATGATACAGTGTGATCAACCCCGTTTCATGCACCGGCTGGCTTTGGCTGAAGTGGCCATTTTTTTCGTAGATTAACCATTGATGGCTCACTCCTGTCCCAACCAAGGAAATATGGCAATCCAAATATCCCGCTGCAGCCTCTGGATCTTCTGGATGATGGTCATTATGAGGGCCTATATAATCGCCCTCCTCGTAACATAATACCTGATGACCGGGTTTTTTACGAAATCTATGACCGGTTATTTGGCGGACAAATTGCTGGTAACTTGAAGAACTTAAGAATTCTAGCAATCCGATTTCTTTTGCAATCCGGTATGTTATATGTTGGATGGAATCCAAGTAGGCAGTTTGCATCCGCACCACTTTCGGCAAGCGTTCTTTATAGTTCGATACCATATTCCAGATGGTAAAATCTGGGATCGGCCGCTCCAACAACTCCAAATGGGGCCTTAAGCTTTTGTTCAATAATTGGTATGCCCGCTCACAGAAATCAGTCCGAATAGCACCGGCAATGGCCAGGAAAGATGAAATTGGCAGCTTGTCCCTAGGTTGCCTTTGGTATAATAATTGCAAGCCATAGTCTGTAAGACAATCTGAAAATTCCTTCGGGAATTGATCCATGTCCATGGCTTGCCCCAACGGCCTTGTTAATTTTTCTTTTTTGTAATTAAGGTTCCAAGTCCCCGCGGCGTAAAAATTTCCAGCAGCAACGCATGCGGTACCCTGCCATCTAGAACAACGGCAGCTTCTACCCCTTGTTCAATGGCCTGAATACAAGTTTCCAATTTTGGGATCATGCCCCCGTGGATGGTACCATCTTGAATTAATTCCCGCACTTCATGCACCGAAAGATTTTCAATCAGGCTGCCATTTTTGCTAAGAACCCCCGGCACATCGGTTAACATCAGCAAACGTGCGGCGCGCACAGCACCGGCAATCGCACCCGCGGCTGTATCCGCGTTGATATTCAGAATTTCCCCATTAGAGCCTGTTCCAACCGGCGCTACCACCGGTATAACGCCAGCTGCTTCCAAGGTCGATAACACATGGGGATCCACATTGGTCGGCTCGCCCACGAGCCCCAGATCACCTTTTGGTGACGTTAGTTTCTTTGCTCGGATCAAGTGGGCATCCCGGCCGCTTAAACCAACCGCACTACCACCTGCAGCATTAATGGCGGCCACAATATGTTTATTGATGGTGCCGGATAATACCATTTCCACAATTTCAATGGATGCTTGATCCGTTACCCTTAACCCATCGATAAATTGGCTTTTGATATTGAGCTTTTCCAGCATATTGCCAATTTGTGGCCCACCCCCGTGCACCACCACAGGATTAATCCCCACCTGTTTTAAAAGAACAATATCGCTGGCGAAAATATTCGCGAGCGCTGGCTCGGTCATCGCATGGCCACCATACTTTATGACGAAGCTTTTGCCAGAATACCGCCTCATATAGGGCAGCGCCTCTGAAATTGTCCTGGCTGTCCTGAGCCAATATTTCGTTTCAGTGAAATTGGTTTGCATAATCTTTAATACCCTGATTTGGTGGGTGATCTGGCTATAAGGGCAGCTATTTCCGCCTGTAAGGATTGTATCCCGATATTATCGGACGCACTGGTGGTCAAAATTTCTGGATGTGCCGCCTGATAAGAGGCAATTTCTGGCGCCATCTTCTCCTGGATTGCTTTCTGCTCACCCAAGTTTAGTTTATCTATCTTGGTGAGAACGATCTGGTAAGATAAAGCGGCACTATCTAAAAATTTCATAAAATCTTCGTCTAATTTTTTAAGGCCATGTCTTGAATCAATTAATAGGAACAGTCTTAACAGGGAATGGCGTCCCCGTAAATAGGCCTTCATCAAATTCTGCCACCCCATTACTTCGCGCCTGCCTGCCTGGGCATATCCATATCCCGGCATATCCACCAGATAAAATTGATCGGCAATTTGAAAATAGTTCAGTTGTTGGGTGCGACCGGGCATGGCAGAAACCCGAGCTAAGGTTTTATTGTTTGTCAAAGCGTTAATAATACTGGATTTCCCAACGTTTGAGCGGCCAGCAAAAGCAATTTCTGGTAAGGAATTCACCGGTAAATCCTTGACATCCACACAACTTCTGACAAAAGAACTGCGAGAGAAAAGTTTCTTCCCCGCCACTTGCCATTTCGGATCATCTGCCCAGCGAAGAGTGCTAGACATAGTTTAAACTCCAACCTGTTTGATCAACATATCAACTGCTTTTATTATATTTTTTGGCAGGCGCTTTCACCACATTTCTGGTAATTAGCCGTTGCTGTAAAATGGATAGTAGATTGTTCCATGTCCAATAGATGACTAAACCGGCGGCAAAATGGGCCAACATAAAGGTAAATAAAATCGGCAAAAATTTAAATATTTTTGCTTGTATGGGATCGGGTGGCGCCGGATTTAGGCGCTGTTGGAAATACATGCTAAGCCCCATCAAAATGGGCCAAATACCAATATTTAAGAAAGATCCAAAGCTGCCTGCCTGAACAACCCACGGCAATAACCCAAACAAATTCAGGATTGACGTAGGGTCTGGCGCCGATAAATCTTGTATCCACCCAAAAAATGGTGCATGGCGCATTTCAATCGTGACAAACAAGACCTTGTATAATGAGAAGAAAATAGGAATCTGAATTAAGATTGGCAAACAACCGGCGGCCGGATTAAGTTTCTCCCGCTTATAAAGCGCGATCATCTCTTGGTTTAGTTTTTGCCGATCACTGCCATAACGTTCCCGCAATTTAGCCATTTCGGGACCCACTAACTTCATCTTAGCCATCGAGCGATATGATTTATTAGCTAACGGGTACAACAACAATTTAATAAAAACAGTTAACAATAAAATCGCCACCCCGAAATTACCAATCCAATCATATAACGTTTTCAAGACCAAAAAAATCGGTTTGGTTAAAAAATAAAACCACCCAAAATCAACTGCCCGGTCAAATAAGGGAATGCCCATTTTATCTGCATATTTATCCAATTGCTCTACTTCTTTAGCGCCGGCAAACAAATTAATTTCGGAACGTGTTTGCCCGTTCGCGTTACCCGTTACGGCAGGCAAAAGATAATCCACTTGATAAAGCTCGGCTTGGCCGTTTTTTGACGGCAAATAGGAATAGCCAGATTTCACTTGATCTTGTTGTAAGGGGATCAGCGCAACCAGCCAATATTTATCCGTGAACCCGCTCCATCCCCCACGGCTATCAAAAGCAAATTTCTTGGCTTCCTGAACTTCACTATAATCAATTTCTTTTAGTTCATCATTGGCAACCCCGATTAAGCCTTCATGCAAAATAAAATAGCCGCCAATTTGCGGTGTTCCTGCGCGGACAATTCGGCTGTAGGGAAACAATTGGATCGATGTTTCAGATGTATTGTCGACCTGTTGTTCCACATGGACCATATAATTTTCATCTAACGTAAAAATGAGCTGAAAACGCTGTCCTTGTCCGTTATCCCAATGCAAACGCAAAGGTTTACCAGGCTCTAATTTATCGTCACTGGTTTGCCACAGGGTATCAGCTTTTGGCAGAGTTATAGTTAATGAATTCCCTGAAATCCAACCAAATTCAACGAAATAACTATCTGGAGTGCCCACTGGTTGCAACAAATCAATGTTTTGGCTGCCAACACCCACATTTTCCCGGTATTGGGTCAAGGTCAAATCATCAAATCTTGCCCCTATCAAAGCAATAGAACCGCTTAAGCGGGGGGATAGGACAGGAATTCTGGGGCCGCTTTTTTCCAAGGCTTCGTTGCGTGTGGCAAATTGAATTTTTGTTGATGTGTTTTCAGGCTGTTGCACCTGATTTTGCACACCAACCTGTTGTTGCAGCTCCGAATTGATCCTAGCATTTTCACGGTTCTTTGGAATTTCATAGAAATATTGGAACCCTAATAAAATCACTAAGGAAAGGCCTATTGCCCAAATTACATTTTTTTGTTCCATCTTTTAATCCCACTTCATCCACAAATACCTATCGCCATCCGTTGTAAAAATTGTCTCACTTACATTCTATCCCTATCGCCGCTAATGATGCCACTTGATTGTAACTTTTCCTTAAGCGGCACAGGATCATAACCAGAAGCACCCCAAGGATGGCAACGGCATAGCCGTCTGCTTGTTAACCAAACGCCTTTGATCAAGCCATGCTGTTTTAACGCTTCCAATCCATATTCCGAACAAGTTGGCAAAAATCGGCAGGATTTAGGTAATATAGGGCTAATCACATATTGATATCCCTTGATTAGCCCTATCATCAAATAAGAAAATATCTTTTGCATAAAACCATCAGGGTTGAATAAATCCTAAAACCTTTTTAAGGTCTGCCGCCATTTTTATAAAGGACAAAAATTTTGCTTGATCCCTGGCAATCATGACATAATCAATTCCCGCATGGCCATATTTTGGCATCATCAAATCTGCCGCCGCCCGCAAACGGCGGCGCACCCTATTCCTAATTACGGCTGAACCGATTTTCTTTGTCACGGTAAACCCTATCCGCCAATCTCCTAGCGCACCCGTTTCCTTGGCGGGTAACCCCGCCAAATCAGCTGCTGGAGGTTGTATTTTCCAAAGATATTGTAAAATAAAAGCATCCGTCACATGACGCTTGCCCTTTTGGGCAATTTGAACAAAGTCTTTCCGTTTTTTCAAACGCGGCAACTTCATTGACAGGTGCTTATGCTGACAACCGCTTCCGGCCTTTAGCGCGACGTGCGGATAAAATCTTTCGGCCGCTAACTGTTTCCATGCGCGCACGGAACCCATGGCGGCGTTTACGAACTAACTCACTCGGTTGAAATGTCCGCTTCACTTTCTTTACTCCTGATTAAAAGGTTGCGGTATCACACCAGCAACCACCTATTTGAACCCTAAGCGTATAAAGGGTGATGGCCCTTAAGTCAATAAAACAAAATAGCGATTGGTTATAATTTTATCAAAAATTCTTTATCTCCTTATAAAACCACGGCCTCATCCCCATTACTTCGTGCCGAATAATCGATCGCCAGCATCCCCCAATCCTGGAAATATATAGGCTTTATCATTTAAACCCTGATCTAAAGCGGCTGCATAGACTGGTACATGCGGATGTTTTTTGTGAAAAACCGCCATTCCTTCCGGGGCCACCACTAAGGCCAGGAAGCGAATTTGCTGATCTTTAACGCCGTGTTTGTTTAAAAGATCAACGGCAGCTGCAGCGGAATTGCCTGTTGCCAACATCGGGTCTACCACAATGAATAAGCGGCCATCGGTTTCGGGAAGTTTTACATAATATTCAACCGGCAGATGAGATTTCGGATCCCGGTATAAACCGATGTGCCCGATACGGGCAGAGGGAATTAATTCGAGCAAGGCATCAGCCATGACCAATCCTGCCCGTAGAATCGGCACTACAGCAATTTTCTTTCCCGCAATTGTTGGTGCCTGCATGGTCATTAAAGGTGTTTCAATGGGGATATCCATCATCGGCAAGGAGCGGGTAATTTCATATCCCATCAGTAAAGTTATTTCCCGTAATAATTGGCGAAACTGGATGGTGGGGGTGTGACGGTCCCGCATAATAGTCAATTTATGCTGGATCAACGGGTGATCCAATACCGCAAAATTGTTGAAGGGTGAATTTTTGGCTTTCTGCATGATTTATTCCTTGATGATAAGATTGTCGGACGTTTTGGTGATAAGGCGTTGTTGCAGCAAGAATAACATAGCTAAAGCAATCATCCCCATGACCGCCATTAGCAGGAAAGCATCGTCAAACCATAATTTATATAGCCATCCTGCCGCCAGTAAAGCAATCCCCATCATCAAGCCGGTGCTAACGCCCGCATACATAGCCTGCCCGCTCATGGCTAAAGATGTTGGGATATAGCGGGTCAAGAAACGCATAGCAGCCAGGTGGCTAAGACCAAAAGTAAGGCCATGAAAAATTTGCAAAGGCACTAAATAGATAAGGTCTGCGGTCATGCTATAAACCACCCACCGCACCATCACCGCAAGTGCCGCTATCTTGAAGGCTTGTAAAGGTGTTATATATTTAAAAATCACTTTGCCGCAGGCAAAAATAAAAATTTCAGCCATCACCCCCTCGGCCCAAAGAAAACCGATCATATTATCTGATAACCCTTTTGATTGCCAATGCAATGTTCCACAGACATATAAAACCGCATGGCTTCCTTGCAGTAAGCTGGTGGTTAGCAAAAACAATACAAATCCCTTGGTTTTTAGCATTTCCCATGCTGATCCTCGGGATTTCTGGATAGAAAATTGAAGGGGCGAAGGCACAATCAGCGACATCCCGATTAGCGCTGCTAAAGCCAACCAAATCGCATATAAAATAAAATCCGGGTCCTGACCTTTTAATGCCCACCCACTACAGATAGCCGTCATCATAAAAGACAAGGAACCCCACAATCGGATGCGGCCATAATCCAAAGAATGCGATCTAGCGTAATGAAGGGTTAAATGATCGGAAAAAGGAGAAATGGGTGTAAAGAAAAAAGCGCATAAGGCGCTGACCGCCATAATCCACCAAACATTGCTGACCAGCCCAAACAATCCGTATGATAAAAGGGATAAAACCGCGAGCGTAGCCAATAACAACCGATAAGAAGGATAATATGATGCCATCCGAACCCAAAAAAGGCTGCCTGCCACGCGTATCCAAGCCGGGATTGCTAAGGCTAAGCCGATTTGATTCTTATCCAAGCCTTTCGATGCCAACCATACCGGCCAAAACGGCAATGAAATCCCTCCCACGATAAAGAAGATTACATAAAAACCGGATAACCGCAGGGATAAAAAAGGGATCATATCAACATTCTATAAGGGATTCTATAGGGTCTTTTGTCGAGGGCGGTTCTTATAATTTACTTAGACGTAAAAATTCAACTACTAATTCCTGCAATTTCGCACTGCTTTTTGCCGCCTGCTGCAGGGTATGTTCATGGGTTAAAAGTTCCTGGCCCATCCCTGCCGCTAAATTGGTAATTAAAGAAACACCGGCAACTTGCAATCCGCAATGGCGCGCTAAGATAACTTCGGGAATGGTGGACATGCCGACCGCATCTGCCCCTAACCTTGAAAAAGCCCGAATCTCCGCAGGCGTTTCAAAACTGGGGCCTAGGCATCCTAAATACACCCCTTCATGCAGGAGGATGTTCGCCTTAGCCGCCGCCTGCCGCATATTTTGTTGTAAAGAACTATCGTAGGCCTGATCCATTCCGATAAAGCGCGGCCCAATGGTTTCATCATTAGCCCCACATAAAGGGTTGGGTAAGCTAAAATTGATATGATCCGTCATCATCATCAGGCTGCCAGCTGGCATATTGGGCTTTAAAGAACCGGCAGCATTGGTGACCATCAAAACTTGGCACCCCATTAATTGCAACGACCGCACCATTTGCCTTAGATAATTTTGCACATTGCCTTCATAGAAATGCACCCGTCCTTGCAAACAAGCAACGGTCTTACCCCCTAATATTCCCAACACCAATCTGCCGCGATGGCCTTGCACTTTCGGCTGGGGAAATCCTGGCAATTCTTGATAATCAATAAAAGTCGGCTGTTCGACTTGATCAGCCAGCCCCCCTATTCCTGAACCTAGGATGAGCCCGATCTGAGGTACAAATCCTGGACGGCGCTGCTGGACGATATCAACCGCATCTTGCGGCCGATGGGGAGAAGACAAGGTATTCATGAGGATTCCTTATGAAAAATTATACACCAAACTTGGCAAGTGCGAGCCGTTGCATAATAGCCAAGCGTTGCGGGTCGGTCATGGTTGGCCAAGCCCTAATCTCTTGCAGGGTACGGCCACAACCCACACAATAGTCACGACTATCATCCAGCTTACAAACTTTAATACAAGGAGAAATCATTGACCTGACATACTTTATTAAAGAATTTATTTGCCTTTTCTTTGGATTTTATACGGGAAGAATTATATCCTGACAATATATATACATATATACCAATTATTTTTTGTTATTCGCCATAATCCTGCCATAATCAGCTGATATTCTTCTCCTTTAGAAGGATTTTTCTCTCATAAATTTTGAAGAAAGGAAAAATTTTCCGATGGGCCGCATTATTTTATTATTTTTTGTTTTGGTAGCCCCTTTGCCTACCGCGGCCCAGCCCCGTTTGCCTTTGTCGACCCAATTGGTGAATGCAGCACTTAGCCAAACCTTACAACCGGTTATCTATGATTCAAGTTACCGAGCCATTGCTTACCCTTTAGGTGACGTGCCAGCGAATTACGGGGTTTGCAGCGACGTGGTTGTCCGTGCATACCGCCAAATCGGCATTGATTTGCAAAAGCTGGTCCATGAAGATATGGAAGCTAATTTCTCCCTTTATCCTAATTTATGGGGGCTAAAAAAGCCGGATACCAATATCGACCATCGCCGCGTCCCCAATTTGGAAAAATTTTTTGCGCGGCACGGTAAAATTTTATCCATTTCCGCCAATCCCTCTGATTATAAAGCGGGCGATATTGTCAGTTGGCGGGTACCCCTTCCCCATATCGGCATTGTCAGCACTTTGAAAACGGCAGATGGCAAGCGCCCCTTGATCATCCATAATATTGGCTTAGGCCCCCAAATAGAAGACATACTTTTCAATTACCCGATCCAAGGACATTTCCGCTATGGGCTGGAGTAAAAGATGATTTTTCCAGGGCTTGTGTGCTATGCTTACTGGTTGTAAATGTTTTCTACCCATAAAAAAGGGGGGGAAGTTGCCTTCCCCCCTTTTCCGGTTATAAAGATATGGTAATTAACGGCAGAGCGGTACCATACCGGTGTTGGTAACAGTGACGTTAATACCACCCATCACATCGACAGCATCGCAAGCTGTTTGCCCGCCAACTGCGGTGAAGCTATTGCCATCTAAATCAACAACGGTGGTAGCAGCACCGGTTAACCCAAAGCCAACTTCCCAATTTTCGGCATGGAAATTACCAATGCGGATGTTGGTCGAATTATTATTCACTTGCAGGGCGCGGAAAGTAGCCACCCCACTGCCGGTAACGCTGATATTGGTAAGGGTAACGGCATCTGCACCATTACTAATAAGGATACCGTGACCATTAGTAGCAGCGGATGTTTGGATGGTCAGATTCCGCAATTCGTTATCATCACTGCTATCGCCATCGATCACAATACCGTTGGCGGCAAAGTTACGGATTGATCCATACGAAATCTCCACGTCATCGACATTGTTATCCATCCTGATACCCGATTGATAATTGTTATCGTCATCATTAATATCAAAACCGCGCACGATGGTATGATCCGCATTGTTTGTCAACCATATGCCAATACTACCCGTACGTAATTTATCTAGGGTTATATTGGTTATAAGAGCACTCTGACTGTCATTGACCTCGATGACACCGCGGTTGATCTCCCCAACATTACTGACCCGCAGATTATTAATGCTATTATTGTCTGACTTATTTTCAATTTGGACAGCATGCCGGGTTACATTTGCCACCGATACATCATCGATCTTGATATAGTTAGAATTATTGATGATATGGAAAGCACGTGTGGTATTCACACCGTTGCCGTTGATATCGAAGCCTTTAAAAAGCACATTGTTGCGGTTGTTATCCGTTTTAAAAACAGCAGTGACATTGCCAGCGGTAATATTGGGGCGTATGCCTGGGGCAGTAAAGGTACCGGTATGCCCATTTAAAGTAACCAGTTCCAACGTTGATCCGCCACCCACCACAAAAACATTATCTTGAGCAATCGTGGCAGTATTATTGCCAAAAGCAATGTCAATGCCACCTTGGACAATAATCATCCGGTTTGTCCCCAAACTGCCAATTTTATTGTAGGGGTTCATAACGCCGCTATCCACAAACTCAACCGCATCAAGGGGGGCATTGGTATTGCTAGCTTTCAAGCCAGCACGTTCGGCAAAAGAATTGCCCCGTTTTTCCTGGGTGCGGAGACCGCGATCAAACACGGTGCGCACAGGGGCGCGGTTAACAAAGCTTTCGGAAGCACCAGCCAAATCGCCGCCAAAATGCCAGGTTAGACCAGCCGTAAACACGGCCTGGGTGCGCCGGTTGTCTGCATATTGGTTGCTTTTGTTGTGGTGACGGACATTAACCCCAGCCTCAATAGCTAAGCCATTGCCAAAGCCAAGGCCAAATTTCACACCGCCATGGACCCCAACCAGGTTTTTGCCCTGACGGTCATAGACATAGATGCCAGCATTGGGGGTGATGCTAAAGCTGCCTAAATTCAATTCATATTGGGCATTCAAATTAACCCCGAAGCGATTTTGCTCGGTGCTTTTTTCCTGACCAACCAGCCACAGATTGCAAATCTTGGTTGTCGTATTGGTGGGGTTGCTACATTCCGTACTACCGGGTTGGTCGCGGAATTCTCCTTCGGCCGCGCCAGAGTTTTTAACACTCCGTTCTTTTTTGCCCACCGGGATTTGTAAAGTGCTGCTGAGGGTGAACCCACCTAACCCAATTTCCAAGGTTGGCTTTACAGCATAAAACATTTTATTGCTTTCGCCTTTTTGCATGCCAAAGGTTAGCAAACTGCCCATACCAAAACTATTGCCCAGCATAAAGCGGGCACCAACGCCCACATCCGCAAAGGGATTGTGATCTTGGAACCCACCATCCAGATAAGCACCAAAACCGCCGAACGGTATCCAAGCTTTGGCATCCATGCCGAAGCCGCCGCCACCCGTTATTTTCGTTGCCCCAACACCCAATGACCCTGATTGTGCATGGGCTGACCCCATGACACCTACTGTTAAAGCCAGTACACACCCACCTTGTAATAATCGGTTATAAAATTGTCTCATGTCATGTTCCTTTTTTGCTATCTGTGTGAAGATCGTGCGGATACAAGCCCTATTCCTCAGCAACCAATTTGACCTGATGTTTTTCCATAAACTTCACGTTTTTTGATCCTCGCTTGTCAACTAAACACAATGACCATCGGCACTCTATGACCCGCCTTACCAAAAAAAATAGGGGCCTACATAAGAAAAAATAATGGCCCTCATTGGCGGGGCAAACCCTGAAACATCATTGGAAAAGGCAATGGCCAATTATTCTTGAGCTTAATCCTTCTGGTATAGCGTCGATCATCATTTGAGGAATTAACTTGCAAGCTGTTTCAACGGGCGGCGCAGACCATTTTTTATTGCTAAAAGTTTTTTCTGTTTTTCTTAAGAGGGTTGAATAGCCAAATCTGCCCATTCGCCTCAATCATCAAACCAATATCCGTTAATCAGTCATTAACCTTATCTTGCTAATAATAATGCCTCACCCAAAAGGATGGTGAAAGCGCTAGTCAAGTTAAAACAGCAGTAACCTTCACCCACCGCGTAACGCAACATTATTAAAAACACCAAGGTAGGAGAGCGATCATGCGAAGAACCACAACAATTTTTATGGAACAACGGCAGGGCTGGAGATATTTATCCCAGGCGGTATATCCATCAGCATGAACGGCTATATCCGCTTATTTGATAAGGACAAGAAAGTAACGGGGCCAGCAGTTCCTCAAGCATGGCCTCCACCTTAGAGTTGACCTGCGGGGTGCAAACGGTTTTCTGGCTTTAAACAGCCAGAAATTGACTGTGGAAGATCTAAAAATAACCGGTGCTAACCCATGCATCCCCTACCTATTCAGCCAAGTGATCAGAATCAGATCAATCTTTTATTCCCCGGGCAAACGGGGCTGGATTAAGAATGATCATTGACCCAGTTTTCAACCAGAAATTTTTCAATGGAATCGGAGCTAAAGGGAAGATGCCCACTGCCCTGGTTTTGCAACCGTTGTTGAAGCTCGGCCACGGTAAACCAACGCGGCCTCAACTAATTCCTCTTTGTCCAAAACGAAAGCGCTTGAGGCCGCTTGCGCCCGGAACCCCACCATTAATCCCGACGGAAAAGGCCAGGCTTGCGATGCCTGATAGGTCACTTGCGTCACGACCAACCCTGCTTCCTCCATCACTTCCCGCTTGACCGCATTTTCCAAACTTTCGCCAATATCAACAAACCCAGCCAAGGTTGAATACCGTCCCTCCGCCGACCCCTGATGGCGAGCCAGCAAACAACGCACAGGATTGCCCGGCAATTCCACCAGCATAATCACCGCCGGGGCAATTTGCGGAAAAAATAACGTGCTACAATTTTGATGGACACAAGCACGAAAATGGCCGCCATTTTTACTGATGGTTTTTTGGCCGCACACCCCGCAGAATTGCTGGCGGCGATGCCAATATAGCAGGCCACGAGCGTAAGCCAGGACATCACCATCCTTGGCCGTGAATTTTCCAAGCAAAGCGCGTATTTCTATAACCATGGAAGCCTGCAGCAATTGCAGCGCAACCGCTTGGGGGATGGCGGAAAGGTCAACCGCAAAAACCGCCTGTTCCTGATCAAGGCCTAAGAAGAATGCCTCGCTTCCCAAGCTTAACTGGTGGAACCTTTCTTGGGATAAGATGATGGGCGCATCGGCGGGCAAAGCCAAAAAACATTGATTGTGCCATAGCGGGATAAACAAACTGTCCTGCTTATCCTGAACTTCCTTAACCCATTGCGGGTTTTGCCGGATTTGGTGGGCACGGTTAAGCCATTGCCCCGAGTAAGATAAGGAGTAAGATAAGGAAAAATTGGTCATGATCAGTTCCTTTACCTTCATTTTTAGGTGGGGATTAAAGCCCTAAAATCATTGCTTGGGATTAAGATCACGCGCTTTTACCTACCAATTGGTGATCAAGCTTCCCCCCTTCTCCCCCAACGAGTGAGTGTGCTTATCCCACAACTATGCCAAAAATATGCCCGATACCGGCGGTAGTCGCCATGGCCAACGCCCCCCAAAAGGTAACCCGCAGGATGGGTGCCCTTATTTTAGCGCCCCCCGTTTTGGCGCCTGCCAGCCCCAATAGGGCCATAAAAAATAAAGAAGACACCACGATACCGGGTATAAGCAAACGGGCGGGGGATAATACGATCACCAACAAGGGTAAGGCCGCTCCCACTGAAAACGAAACGGCAGAAGTCCAAGCCGCCTGCACCGGGCGAGCGTTGGTGATTTCGGTAATGCCCAATTCATCACGGGCATGCGCTAGCAACGCATCCTTCTCCATCAATTGTTCAGCCACCTGGCGCGCCAGCTTTAGCTCGACCCCGCGTTTGACGTAACTTTGGGTTAATTCCTCAAGTTCCAGGCCGATATTGTCGTGCAGTTCCTGCCGCTCGCGTGCCAAATCTGCCTGTTCAGCATCGGCCTGCGAACAGACAGATACATATTCCCCGGCAGCCATGGACATGGCTCCGGCCACCAACCCTGCGGTTCCGGCCAGCAAAATATCGGCCGGGCTAGCGGAGGCCGCGGCAACGCCCAAAATCAGGCTAGCCGTCGAAATAAGGCCGTCATTGGCCCCCAGCACAGCTGCCCGCAACCATCTGATCCGGCCTACAACGTGTTTTTCGCGGTGGTGGCGAAGACGGCTCATCTTTCCCTCCGGTTAGCCAAACGATCTGGTTTGGCATATTTCGATTTCTTTCATCACTATAAAAAATTGCAGGGGATAATGCTATAAAATTCTTCGTCCTCCCAGTCCCTTTTGTTTTTGCTTGATCCATGCTAAAAAGCAACGGTCAAATACAAAGAGGCATATTGCTGTTAGGAAAAACCCGATGTTCACGGTTAGGCCCGCTTTACAAGTAGATATCCCCCAGCTCCTTCCCCTCTACCGCAAAGTGGTGCGGCAAGGCGGTTATGGCGGGTTAAGCATTGCCGCGCGGGAGCGGGATATTTCCCTGGCCTTCATCACCCGCTTGTTTGATCAAGCGGCACAAGATGGGCGGCAATTGGTAATTGCGCACCCCGATCTTCCCAGGCAGTTGATTGCCGAGATCCATTGCTGGCGGCAAAAACCGGCTTTCCTGAACCATGTGTTCGGTGATTTAATCATTGTGGTTGATCCCGAATTTCAAGGGCAAGGGCTGGGAACGCTATTGTTAAAAACCTTGCTGGAAAATGTGCGCACGGCACACCTGGATATCTTGCGGGTGGAATTATCGGTTTTTGCAAGCAACCACCCGGCGATTGCATTGTATCAAAAAACAGGCTTTGTGGTGGAAGGCCAGGCTTTCAAGAAGTTCCATCTCAGCAACGGCCAGTTTGAAAATGAAATTTCCATGTGCTGGTTTAACCCAAGCTTTACGTGAAAGGCCTGGGCCGCAAGAAATTTTCCTGAAAGATCTTAAAAAAAAGACTACTCCTGGCGTGAGGTAACAATTGCGATTTATTTACAACAGGATAATGGCTTCAAAAGATCGGCAACCCCTATCCTCGCTTTAATTTTACCAAGGAATTGTCCTTTCTCTTAATGATCCACCATCCCCTATTCATCGCCCTATCACTGCCGCGTCACGACCACTTTACCCACAGCCTTGCCGGATTCCAGATATTCATGGGCGGCGCCTATTTGTGCAAATGTGAAACGGACGTGATCGATTAAGGGGCGCACCTGCCCCTGCTCAACCAAACCGGCCAATTGGGTTAAAATATCACCATGATGGGCACGGCCAATATTTCTCAGCATCGGCAATAGCATGAAAACGAAATGCAGGCTTAAGGATTTTGCTTGCATCATTTTCAAATCGTAGCCTGCCTGGCCACTGGATTGGATAGCGATGACCTGACCGTAATGGGCAGCGGCGGCAAAGGATTTTTCCATATTCGCTCCGCCAATCGTGTCAAAGACAATGTCGAACCCCTGGCCCTTTGTCAGTCGCTGAACATAAGAACTGACCGTTTCTTCTCGGTAATTGATCACTTGGCTTGCCCCCAAATTGCGGGCGATTTCCGCCTTTTCTTTACTGGAGACCGTCGTGTAAACTTTAGCACCTGCCCATTTGGCCAATTGGATGGCAATATGACCAACTCCGCCGGTTGCCCCATGCACCAAAATTGTTTGGCCTTTTTGGATTTTGGCCTTGTCAAATAACCCCTCCCATGCGGTTAACCCGACCAAAGGCAAAGCCGCCGCCTCGGCAAATGAAAGTGATGGGGGCTTATGGGCGATTAGGAGCGAATCAACCAACATCAAATCCGCTAAAGCGCCATTTAATCCCTTTAACCCACCCGCACACCCATATACTTCATCGCCGATTTTAAAACCCTTGACCCCCTTGCCGATTTTGGTGACGATGCCTGCAAAATCCCCATGCAAAACGGCCGGAAAATCAGGCGCTAATTCTTGCGGCCCGCGGCTGCGAATTTTACAATCAACCGGGTTGACGCTGGTGGCTTTCACTGTCACCAACATATGTCCCGGCTTTAATAGGGGTTCCGGCAATTGCATTTCCTTAAAAACATCCGCTCCTCCGAATGATTGAATCGCGACCGTATACATGAATATGTCTCCTTGATTGATTTCTGTTACTTTACACATATCATTTGGTTTTATATTATCAAGTATACACTATTTATTTATCTACATACAAAAAGGTAACCAATGAAACTAATATCTGATGATGAACCTTTCGGCTGTACGGTGGAAGCCACTCTTTCCGTGATTGGAGGACGTTGGAAACCGGTGATTCTGTTCCGGCTGATGGCGGGAACACAGCGTTTCGGTGAATTGAAAAAAACGATTTCGGGCATCACCCAACGCATGTTGACCAACCAATTGCGGGAATTGGAGCGGGATGGCATTATTAAACGCCAAGTATATGCTGAAGTGCCGCCCAAGGTTGAATATTCCCTGACAATTTTGGGACGGTCTTTGGAGCAGATTTTACACGCAATGAAGAATTGGGGAGCAGAATATTTGGGTCAAAATAGAGGCGCATAAAGAAGCTATTGGCCGCTTATGCTACATTGTTGCTCAAGTTCTAAATTTTAAGTTTGTTAATTAAAATTTACCGATCAACCTGCCATTGTTGGCACTCTGCTTTGCATACAGCCACCCGCTTAACCCGCCCAACACCACCCAGAATATGGCCATGGTGGCAAGTGAGGCAGCGGCGAATTGGGCATTCAGTTCGGTCGGCACCACCCCACCCAAAGGTGGTTGAGGGGCGCCAATAAGATGCGGCAATGCCAGGACAGCAACGCCAGCGGCTTTAAAAATAGGTGATTTGCCAAATATCAAGGCATATAACCCAAACGCCGTGGCTAACACAGTGGCCAACCACCAGATTTGGCGGGCGGTTAACCCACCCGCCAAGGTGGCGGGCAACTCTGGCGGCAAACCAAAACCGGGAGCAAGGGAGAATACGGCAAAGCCAGCCAGCCCCCATAAAACCCCGCGTTTGCCATCAACCGGGTCACCCCTTAGGATAAAGGCGCTGATCAAGATCAAGGCAAAACCAATGCCAACCCCCAAATCGGCCAGCAAGCGGTACGCATTGCGTTCAAACCCATTGGCTGGTTCCCAGGCGTCTTCCGCATGTTGATGGGCTTGGATCCCCGTTTCAGGGGAGGTTGCTGGCGTGGCGGCATCCGCCTCTTCATATATTTCGGCTTGCAAAATCAGGGGGGTTAATTTGAAACTTTGGATGGCGAAGACTAATAAACCTGCCAAACATCCGGCAATCAACGCCGTGAGTAAGATTTTCTGCATGGCTAATGACAGGGGAAACCAGCCGCATGGCGGGTATCATGGGCGGCGTTATGCAGCACATCGATGTGGGAAAACCCGATGATGAAAATGAACAAGGCGCCCAAGGAAAGAGTTGCCAGGGCCGCAATTTTGCTTCTATCCGCCTGCACCCGGCTGTCGGCGGGTTGGGAAACGTTCAAAATATCCATCAAAAACCTCACTACGTCAAAATGACGATGCAGGGGTAACAAGCCACAAACGGCCTATTTCCCTATTTTGTTGTTTATCCCACGAAACTGACCAGCCTCATGCTAACACGGCCACCAACCCCGTCAAGATTTGTCTTGCTATGTATCAAAAATTTATGCCCGGAACAGGTTAAAAAGGTTTCCATATCAATCTTCCCTGCGGGAATTTTGTCCTATATTCCCAAATAATTAATTCATTATATCCCCGATTATCCCCGCAACCGCGTGCCAATCCACATGAAAATGGTTGCAGCAAGGCCAACCGCACCGGATATATGCCAAAGCACAGACCCGCCCCAAATACCATAAATGGCCGTGCCAATCGGGGCAGCGCTGAAATGAACAAGAGAAAATAACGAATGATAAATCCCAAGATAATGACCGGCCTTGCCTTTTTCCGCCCGCGCCATCACCAATCCCAACACGGGTGGATACAACATGATTTCGCCCAGCGTCCATATGATGACCGAGAAAAAAGCAAACCAACCGGCCGTTGAAAAGGGCAATATGGCAAAACCCGCACAAAGCAGGAATGTGCCCAAGCTGGCTATAGCCCCGCCTGGATAACGTTCCATCAGCTGCGTCATGGGCAGCTGCAAGACAACGATCATCAGGCCAGACAATGTTAACATCAGCCCGTAGAGGAGGGGCTGATATGATAAAAATCCGTCAGGTAAACCGAATAGGTGGAACCAATTTGATTAGATACCAAAAAACTTAAAAGGACGGATATGCAGATCAGCATAAACCCAAAATCCTTATAGGGGTTTGCAGCGGCCCCGCCCTCACCCACCGCCTTGTTGTGATTTTGTTTTTCCTTCAGGCTTATGCTTGCAGGTATAGCCTGATGCATCAGCAACCCGGCTGCTGCCACCAAAAGTCCATTAACCACGAAGATATAATGATAGTTGACGTTGGCGAGCAATCCGCCCACCGCACCAGCAACTGAAAAACCCACATTGATCCCTATCAGATACAGCGAATAAGAGCGGGACCGTTCGGTTGGCGAACATAAATGCATGATAATGCTATTGAAGTGGGGCCGGTACGCCCCATCGAACAGACCCATAAAAGATAACCATGCCTATCAAGATGGGATCACGCACGAACACCAGGATAAAAAACGGCAAGCTGCCCACCAGTAACACCAGGTCCATCATCCGGCGGGGGCCGATCCTAGAGACAAAGATTGCCCCGCCATAGGCACCCGTCAAGGATCCAACCCCGAACCATAAAAGCAAATAACCAACGTTGGTCAGGGGAAAATTAAGCTTTTGCGTCAGGTAAAGCGTCATGAACATCATGGTTACACTTCCTGAACTTCTAAGGAAGGCGGCTATAGCCATCCCATAAATGGGCTTTGGGAACCCGCCATACCGATACAAAATATTCCGCTTAAACGCTGTTAACATGATAACCTATGCCATAAATGAATTGTTCCTGGCTATTAAGGCCATTATATATTCGCTTTTCATATTTAAAACATCGATCTATACTTAAGGATCATATATTTTAAATGAATAAAAAGTTGAAAAGATTAAATTTAGGGAGAATCGCCAATTAAAGGAACGCATTCAACATCTTGAAAGCTAACTTCCGCAGCAGCAACCCCTCAAAAGCCCAATTTTGATTTATTTGAGATTTTACTAGTTTATGGAACGGAGATTGCAGGTTTATTTATTGTGGGTGGCAGCTTCTTTGCTATCGTCACGTTGTTTTCCTCAAAACCTATTTTTATATATTAGGACAGGGCTGCGCATGGATAGGAATTGGATGCTTTATGATGGGATTGTTAGGGATGGGTATTGTACGTTTGCAAGCATGGGTTGATAAAAGAAAAAATAGGTAACCCTTCGCCGCCCTGTAACCATTATAATCCTAAACATTTGGTGCCATGACTAAACAATGGAAAAAAGTGATCGTCTTTATGAAAATGAAACAGCTAAAGATCGTAAAGATCAGATATACCAAGACTGGGATCAACTTATTCTCAATTTAGAGCATTTTAAATTCTCAGAAACCCTTGAAATCCAAGTAGAGGAAGAAAATGCGGTAGAAATTCTCCCTAACGAAAAAACCCCGCTTCATATAAAAAAGCTTCACTGCTTCGGCATATTAGGAAACAACCATTCGTTTAAATCAATAACTTCTGGCAAATCTTACTATTTCCCTAAAATTACCCTGCGTAATTATGAAATGAGGCTAACATTGGCCTATACTGAATCAGATGACGTGATCTGGCTTGAAACTGGCCTTTCAAATGAAAACTTCTGAACCAAGCTAAGCGGCACATGCAAAAGTTCAATGGCATCCCTAAACAAAACTTCAATCTTTTCCTTAAAGAAGGCGAACGGCGCTTCAATAATCCAAATCCAAAAATCCAGTTGACCTTACTCAAAAACTGGATAAAACTGCGTCAGAAAACCTAAACATCTATGCCAGCCCCTTAAATTTATATGATTAATGGGGTTAACTTTTAAGAATTTGAGCAAGAAAAATGAACCCCTCATAGTTTTATAGACGTTCAAAATCTTTATATTTCAAAGTATTAAAAATGAAAAAACTGATTTTTTTTATTTTCTTTTGTTTAATCACAGCTGTAAAACCCTCTTGGCACAGTCTATCACAGGAAATGAATTATTAGAATTTTGTGATGGTAATCAGCAGGAAAAAGAGACTTGTCTTTTTATATAATAGGGGTTATTGAAACCAAGCAAGCAATGGAATTTTGGCAAAAAAGTCCTTGCTATTTATATTACAGACCTGAAAAATCAACAAATGGGCAATTAATGGATATTGTTATCAAAGGATTGAAAGAAAATCCTAAAAATAGACATTTAAGCGCAGTGCTTTTGTTATTTAATTATATGTCCGCAGCTTATCCATGCCCAACCAAGTAAGATAAAAGCCATGAAAAAACTTCTTATTTCTCTATCCTTATCAACTCTTTTTATATTTGCTCATATTGATTTATCTTCTGCTCAATTTGTTACAGGGAATACTTTACATAAATGGTGTAATTCTGAAAGGGATAAAAATTTATGTCAGGCTTACATTTTGGGCATATTGGATAGTAATGACATATTGAATCTTTGGGAAGGGAAATGCGTGTGTTTTGAAAAAATGCCAAATGTTATCGGACAACAATGTTTAGACGTGATTATCAAAGGAATAAAAGACAATCCTAAAGATAGAGATTTGTCTGCAGCAGGTTTAGCTTTTGCATATATTAAAGATGAGTTTCCCTGTCCCCAATAAGAGTGTTTATGACAAAATTAGTTTCATTTATTTTATGTTTGCTCTTTATATCTTTTAAGGAAGCATCAGCTCAATCTGTCTTTATTAAAGGACATGATTTATACACCTGGTGTAATTCAAGTTCTGAGCTTTTATTAACCACGTGTTGGGGATATATTATAGGGGCTATTGATACGAATGGAGCATACAATTTTGTAACTAAAACTTGTATCTTATTTGATATAGGCTCTAAAGTAACGATACCACAATTGAAAGATATAATTGTCAAAGGCCTGCATGATAATCCTAAAGAAAGGGATTTAGCAGCAGCCCTTCTAATTCAAGATTATCTTTCTGACGCTTTTCCCTGCCCTAAGAAATAAACGCTAAAATATCTCCCATAATTTTGTAAATTGACACCTCAAGCTAATAGTTTTTCTTTGCTAGCAAATCGGTATTTCAAGCGCCAATATTTACTGCCTGACGGATGGACATACAGGAACATCGCTTCCCCATCCCCTAGTTTGTAGGGTTTGGCCAAAGGTTTAGCATTTTTTATTTTGATATCTGTTAATAACATGGGGGTATAAAATGACCATTGAATAACTTATACCCCCAAAAATACCCCCACTATGGCTTGGATGTCAATAAATAATCCAAGACAGCGTTGGACAGCAATATAAGCACAAACCGCTTATATCTTGATATTTTTGGACGTTATGGGATTTGGTGGGAGGTAGGATTGGCTGGGGCGCTAGGATTCGAACCTAGGGTGACGGGACCAAAACCCGTTGCCTTACCGCTTGGCCACGCCCCAATACATCAGCGGCAGATATAAATAACGGTATCGATGCCGACGGAAAGTGAAGATAACGTAGGCATCTGATTTCGGCAAGAGGAAATAATCATTCTTTTTCTCTTCTTCCCTGCCAAAAAAGCATGTAAGACATTTAAGGGATTGTTTTTCCTCTAAAATTTATGGGCAGCCGAAAGAGATATCTGCAGCTCTTAGCCCGAGATGCGTGCATACTTTCTCTGAGCAGATGACTTTTCCTTAGCACCCAATTGATTGGTGACCGCTTCACTAGACACATATTGATTGCCATCTAAGGCAAGCGTATCTGTATTATCTAAAACAGGGGCTGCCGCCACCCACCAATCGCGATATTTTGTTGATAAGGCCGCGGCTGCCTGGCGCGCTTCCCCCTCATGGGCGAAAAGCCCCCAACAAGTTGCCCCGCTACCCGACATCCTGTTTAACAAAGAGCTGGTTTTTTGCAAGGCTTGCAACACACCTACAATCACCGGTTGCAATTCCAAGGCAGGCACCATTAAATCATTCCGGCATGATTTCAAATAATCGGCAAAAACCTGGGCATTCGCCCAACCTTCTTCCGGGAATGGGATAGCCGGGGGTGAAAATGCCTGATGCTGGCGTTGTTTAAAAACAGCCGCGGTTGGCACCGCAACCAACGGGTTAACCAACACCAGCCAACAGGGCGGGATAGCAGGTGTTTTAAAAAGCAACTCACCTATCCCCTGCATGCGCCTTGGCTGTCCTGCCAGGCAAACCGGCACATCCGCCCCCAGGCTTAATCCCATTTGCCGCCATTCCACGGGGTTGAACTGCATCTCCCACAACTGGGCACATAACTTCATCATGGTCGCCGCATCTGATGAACCGCCACCGATGCCCGAAGACACCGGCAATCTTTTGGTCAAGGTGATTTGGCCGCCGCGCATCACCCGCCCTGATGACAAATAATCCTGCAATAAACGAAAGGCCTTTAAGATAATATTATTGGGTTCAGTTTTTAGCACATCAGCAAAAGGGCCGTTGATTTTTAAAGAAACCTGCGGATCAGGCAACAAACGCAAACTATCGCCAATCCCCGCAAAAACCACCAGGCTGTCCAGTAAATGCAACCCATCGGGGCGTTTGCCGGTAACATGCAAAAAAAGATTAACCTTGGCAAAGGCATGGCCGCTTAGCCCGTTTTCCATTTTTTGGGATAAGTCCTTATTGACATCAGTAGTCTTTATCTCCGTCATTTCGGCAACCCTTGCTGGATTTTTTGTTGGATTAAGGGGATGGTTTCAGGTTCTGGATTAAACCGCAATGCCCGTTGCCATTGGAACAAGGCTTCCCGTTTACGGTTGATCGCCCAGTAAATATCCCCTAAATGGTCATTGATTTCCGCCTCCATCGGCTCAAGCACAATCGCCCTTTCCAAATACGCAACCGCTTGGTCATACTGCTTTAGGCGGTAGTATGCCCAGCCAATGCTGTCTAAAATATATCCCTGATCCGGCTCCAGCTGATCCGCCTTGCGTAACATTTGAAGGGCTTGGTCTAATTTTATCCCTTGATCCGCCCAGCTATAAGCCAAGTAGTTGAGCACCGGGGCGATGTTGGGGACTAAGTCGATGGATTTTTGAAAATCAGCTTCCCCCAATGGCAATTGCTTCGAGCTTGCATAAGCGATCCCCCGGCTGAAATATAATCCAGCTAAAGCTTTTTTGATCTCGATTGAGTTCGGGTTTTGTAGCATTAACTGCTCCGTAAGCTTAAGCGCCTGATCATAGAAAGGTATTGCTTCCACAAAACGTTTTTGCCCACGCAAAAGGTCTGCCCTGAAATTGTAAAGCGTGATCCATTCCGGATAAATGGCAGATAATTGCCGCAATTGGGTTAAGGCTTCTTCAGGTTTATTTTGCCCCGAAAAAATCACCGCCACTTGAAATTGCGCTAATGGCGAGAAATAAGATGTTTCCCCTATTTGGCGATATTGTACCAAGGCCTCATCAAAACGGCCCATCTGCTGTAAAGTGGACGCCAGCGCCAGCCGGGCTTGGCTTAAATCCGGCCGCAATTCCAACGCCAGCCAATAAATCGGCACAGCTAATTCCCCCTCCTGTCGCTGACTTAACACGCCAGCAAAGTTGAAAAATAATTCGGCCATCCCCTGCTCTGCTGAATTGATGGCCTTAGGCGGCAGCAACTCTGGTGTATTTAAGATGTTGATCAGATTTAACACTTTAGGGTCGCGCCCTAAAACCGTCAGCTGTTGCTGTAATTTCAGCACGACCGGATTGGCAGCGGTGGGGTTATAACGGGCATAAAAGATTCCTATAATTTCCAGTGTACGTAAGGATGGGTTTGGAGCGGCCTGCCATAATTGTTTGTAAAAATGATCAGCCTGCTCGTTTTTACCAGCCAGTTCGGCAATGATCCCTAAATTCAGCCAGTACATTTCAGCCAACCCCCGGCGATCTCTTAAAGATTGCAATTTTTGTTCTGCCCATGCCAAATCGATTGCAAACGGCGATGTTTGGCTAGACGTCATAACACCTGTCCAAAGCTGCAGGAAGGTAGAAAATGTTTTAAAAAAATCATCTTTTTGGTTTTGCAAAGCTTTAAATTCTGCTTCTGCCGTGGCAATCCCTTCCCTTTTCGAATCATGGGTCAAGGAGTTGACACCCGCCACCAAATGCAATAGCGGAAAATCAATATTTTCTTTGCGCAGCGATTCCACCAGTGCCCCTGCTTCCTTGGTTTGCCCAATCTGGCAAAGAGCCAGGAATAATTGGCGCTGGATAGCTATATCCCTAGGCTGTTGTTGAAACAACAGCTTAAAAAAACCGGCAGCCGATTGATAATCTTGTGCGCCCATCGCAAAATACCCGGGTAAATAACCCTCAGTTGCCGAAGGGATATTTTTATAGATGGGCTGGGCGCCTGCTGGGGACTGCCAAACCGAAAGCATAACAACAACCAACACGAACCAAGATCTCTTGGAGGCAAAACCAATCATTTCTTTATACATCCCTCGTATATATCTGTTGCGTATCCTGGCTCGTAGCGACGATGAAGATAGTTTAGATGATCTGGGCAGTAGTTTAAAGAAAATTTTGCTGTTAGCAGCAATTGCCGCCCTGACACGTCATCCATTGGTTCATCTTTGTTGGTCAGCGTTGATGACGGGTATTTTACTGTTTCTTTTCGATAATAATCAAAAACCCGTTTGCTTGCACATCCGCCTTTAAAAGGTGCTGGCCTGTTTGCTGGCATAAATATTCCATATCCTTAGGCGCCTCGGGATCTGTTACCCGCATTTCCAATTGGTCGCCAATAGCCAGATTTTTCAACTGGCGCCGGGCATATATCACCGGCATTGGGCATTTCAACCCTGATAAATCCAAATAATGGGTAGCCATGAAATCATTTCCTTATGGGTTAGATCTATTTTCAGATATCTGCTTCCGACGCGCAAGGAAAAACTAAATCAGCGCCTTTTCATCTTCCTGCTTGCCAAACCACTTGGTTTTTTCTAACACTGGATCCCTAAAGATGAATTTCTATATTACGTACCATCAACCGCGATCAAAACGCGCGCGTTATTTCAATTGTTAGGGAAAAAAATGGCCAGTTACCAGTATGTTTATGTGATGAAGGCAATGTCTAAGATGTATCCGGGGGGGCGCAAGGTGCTAGACAATGTTTGGTTGTCTTTCCTGCCCGGTGCCAAAATCGGCGTATTGGGGGTTAATGGTTCCGGAAAATCAACTTTACTCAAAATTATGGCAGGCTTAGATAAAGATTTTACTGGTGAAGCATGGGTTGCAACCGGCGCAACCGTTGGTTACCTGCCCCAAGAACCCCAATTAAATCCGAAAAAAAACGTCCGTGAAAATGTGATGGAGGGGGCCGCCGCCACCAAAGGGTTATTAGACCGTTTTGAAACCGTCAGCAACCGCCTGGGTGAAGACATCACCCCCGATGAAATGGATCAACTGATCCATGAACAAAGCGAATTGCAAACACAAATTGATGCGGTGAACGGCTGGGATTTAGAACGGACCATTGAAATCGCCTTGGATGCCCTGCGTTGCCCGCCCCCCGAGTCTGCAGTTGACAAATTAAGCGGCGGCGAGCGGCGGCGCATTGCCTTATGCCGGTTGCTGATCCAGAAACCGGATTTATTATTGCTTGATGAACCAACCAACCATCTAGATGCCGAATCCGTGGCCTGGCTTGAAATTTTTCTGCAAAATTATTCAGGCACCGTGGTGGCTGTCACCCATGACCGCTATTTTCTAGATAATGTGGCCGGATGGATTTTAGAATTAGACCGGGGTCGCTGTATCCCGTGGGAAGGGAATTATTCTTCCTGGCTGGAGCAAAAGCAAACCAGGCTTGCCCAGGAAACCAAACAAGAAGACAGCCGCCAGCGCGTTTTGCAAAGCGAACTTGAATGGATCCGCCAATCCCCGAAGGCGCGCCAAAGCAAGAGCAAGGCCCGTATCACGGCTTATGAAACCTTGTTACAGCAAGCGAACCAAGGCAATTTGGAAGCCGCGCAAATCGTTATTCCCGCAGGTCCCCGTTTGGGCGATTTGGTGATTGAGGGCATTCATCTTTCCAAATCGTACGCACAAGAATTACTGATTGAAGATTTTAGCTTCAAATTACCCGCCGGGGCAATTGTCGGTGTTATTGGCCCAAATGGTGCAGGTAAAACCACGCTGTTCCGGATGATTACGGGACAAGAAAAACCGAATGGCGGTACCTTACGAATTGGAGATTCCGTCAAATTGGGTTATATTGACCAAAGTCGCGACAGCTTATCTGCCCAAAAAACTGTGTGGGAGGAAATCAGCAATGGGGTGGATGAAATTGAATTAGGTAAACGCAAATGGCCAAGCCGTAGCTATGTAGCTGCTTTTAACTTCAAAGGCGGTGACCAACAAAAAAAGGTTGGGCAACTTTCAGGGGGTGAACGCAACCGGGTGCATTTAGCTAAAATGCTTAAATCAGGGGCGAATGTGTTGTTACTGGATGAGCCCACCAATGATCTGGATGTCGATACCTTGCGAGCACTTGAGGAGGCCTTGTTAAACTTTGCTGGTTGCGTCGTGGTGATCAGCCACGACCGATGGTTCTTGGACCGTATCGCAACTCACATGATTGCTTTTGAAGGAGATAGCAAAGTGGTTTGGTTTGAAGGGAATTACGCCGATTATGACCGCGACCGCCACCGGCGGTTAGGAGCTAAGGCAGACCAGCCCCATCGTTTGCGTCACAAACCCTTGCAGCGATCTTAAACGCCCGATCATTGCCAAAGGGCATCCCGCCTAAAGGTATTTTTTCCTGGTTTAGTCAGATTATCTGGAAAAAAGCGAAGTCTAAGGCTTCGCTTTTTCTAATTCGCCATAAAACTTCATGGCCCCCGGATGGATAGGGATGGGAATCCCATTTAAAGCTGTTTCAAAACGAAGTTTTGGCACTACCGGATTATTGGCATCAACCATTTTTTTAGCCAGGGTAATCCAAAGGGCCCGGGTGATTTTATAAACCACATCATCGGGTATATCGGCGTTGGTGACCCATAAGGTGCTGATCCCAATTGTCACGGTATTCCCGACTCCCCGGTAACTGCCTTCCTGGATCACTTCAATACCCAAAAATGGATATTTCTGGCGCAGCACGGCAGCGCCCTCGCCATCAATCGGCAACAAGCGGATACTATTGGTTTGGGTATAATCCACAATGGCTGGCAACGGGGATCCCCCAACCACAAAAATAGCGTCAATCTTGCCATCCCGTAATTCTTCTAAGGCTTGGCGCAAAGAACTGTGGCTGGCGATGAAATCCTTTTCATCCAAATTATAAGAACCTAAAACGACCAAAGCAGTGGGATAGCTACCGCCATCTTTTTCACCCAAAGATATTCTTTTGCCCTTTAGCTGGGATATATTATTAACAGTTGAATCGGCAGGAACAATGATGTGCAGGCTCTCTTGGTAAAGGCTGGCAATCACCCGCAAATTGGATAAGGCAGCTTTCCCGCTGAAAAGATGTGATCCCTGAAAAGCCCATAAAGCAATATCCGACTGTACCAATCCTGATTCAATTTGCAGGGAAGAAACAGCTTCCACATTGGCGATGGAACCTCTAGTGGTTTGAGCCACGGCAATTAAGCCGGGCACTCCACAACTGCCCCCCTGATCACAACTGCGCGACCCAGCCGGATTGCTGATGGCTGCAGCGATAACGCCGCCCAAAGGGAAAAAAGTTGTGCCGGTATTATCGGTACCGATGCGAAAGAACTGGACATCTTGGGCAACCAACGAGGCAGTTGCTGATAAAAGCCAGCTGGGCAGCAAAACCAAATTAATGAGGATAGCTGCCGATATCTTCCGCAACCATAGGAAAAAAATCCCGTATTTCTGTTGCTTGAATGCCGCAGAAAACTGGTGCCCTAGCTCCGCCCCTTTTTTACTGAATAACCCCATGATTGATGTAGCTCTATGACAATTAATTTATTTTATAATGAATGGTCTTAAAAAAATAATCCAATGAAAAAATAAGGAAAGAAAATTATTTTTATTTCCTGTGAATGATCCGCCTTATATCCTTTATTTAACCCAAGCTTGCAGAAGCCGCAGGCCATTTACGACCTTTTCCCTTTTGCTTTCACTTGTAATTTTGGCAACAGCGGTCGGACTTAAGTCCTGGCAGGGAATGCCAATATATCCTGTAAACGCTTGCACGGCTCCCTCATACCCCCCTTGACAGGAGGCGATCAGCCAGGCTATGGAACGCGTCTCATCCGCCGGTACCACCTGCCCCAATGACAGCATGATGGCATAATCATAAGCAGAATGGGCATCGCCTTTTAAGGCATCGGTATATAATCCCAAAGCAAAATCAGGACGCTGGAATGAGGCTTTCCAGGCTTTGGCGGCGTCTTCACTGGGTTTTAAGTCCGCAATGGCAAAATCCTTGGCAAATTGCTCAATAAACGGATCAATTTGGGAAGCTCCATCAGGACGTAAGAGTTTAGCGGTTTGCAGCCACATCATGATCTCATCTGCATCATGGATTCTTAAAATACGCTCAGATACGGGACGTATCTTATCGTCATGCAGCACTTGGGCAAGTTTCAGTTGCGCGGCAGCCTCACCTTGTTCTGCCGCAATATATAGAAAAAACACGGCCGACAACCAGCGTTGGGTATCAGGATTATCCTGCAGTATTTTGAAGGCCAGATTAAGGGATGCGAAAGAACCGCCCTTCGTTGCACCCGATCTGAGCATGTTTTCAGCCCCGACAGGATCATGATTGACGACTATGACGGCAATGTCCGCCAATGCTTCGGGATGCTTGAGATCCGCTGCCTTCACCATCCAGTCATCAGCTTGATTATCATCCTTGAGATTATGGTAACTGATTTGCAGCAGATATTCGGCCAGGCCCCCGCCCTTTCCCTGTTGCACAGCCACCAATTTTTTTAACTCATCCACGGCCTGCTGCCATGCCCCTTTACGGTAAGCAGCTAGCGCTGGCGCCCATTCCTTTTGCCAATTATTGCTTAGATGCAAATAGAGGCCTGACGGCGCCATGATCAGACCTTCATCATAATGGTTGACGAATAAACGGACTGGCCGCTCACCCGGCACTGTCACTTCATAAATATCCAATAAGCCGGTTTCCTCAATCGGCCCATTCGGCGTTTTAAAGGAACAACAGGCGCCAACACGGCGCCAACGCAAGCCTGGATCTTTAGCCGAAATAGAAATTTCCTTGGGCGAACTTAGCCAGGCAAAATATTCGCGCATCCGCTCCGGCATCATGCCTGGCTTATCATTAAACCCGCCCAGCAAAATCGGCTGGGTCGGACTATAGCCATACAGCCAATCCGTTGATTGCTGGCGAAGGGCTTTTAATTGCTCCGCAACGGGCAGCTCCGCCTGAACTTGCAATGTAAAAAGGGCACATATAACTATGACACCAAGCATCAGGGATTTTTTTAAGAAGATTCTTGTTTTTTTGATTAATGCCTGTGACATCGAAAAAACCCTTGATAAATTAGAGGCGGAATATTTATGCCGAAGTGAACAGGGTAAAACAACGTAACTATACTTAACACCATCCCGGCTTATATATCAAGAATTTAATATAAGCCATTATTTAATAATAATATTAACCTATTCAGCCTAAATCCCTGGGGGCTGAAAGCCAGGTCATGGGGCTTCCCTGATGAAAACTGCTAATTTGACGCTTGCAATGTGACGTTGACTTGCCTGGTTTGACCGGCGCGGATTTCAAGCGGCGCCTGGCCACGGAAAGAACCACTTTTGGCGAACACCAAATAATTCCCTTCGCGTAACGGAACCAGGGAATCATGACCGCTGCCAGAGGCAACAATCCGGGAGGCGTCGGAGCGTGGCCGGATTTCCCAGCTAACCGGCTCGGTATTTCCCGAATGATTCGCAAAATCAGCAACCAACCGGGTTTGGCCAGCATAAAAATTCAGGATATATTGATAAACATGTTTTGCTTGCACGGGAACCAGCAAATCAGCGGTCATATTATTGTAGTGAGCCCGGATAACATAATTACCCTCAGGAAGGGAGAATTCAAATTGGGCCAGGGCAGAACGCACAAAAATTTTCGTTGATACAGTTTTGGTTGCCAGATCATTTTGATACACTTCCCAAACCACGCCGCTGGTGGCAAAACTAGCCCCGGTATAAGGGATCATGCTGACCCGTACCTTACCGTGATATTGCGGATCCGTATTGATTGCTGGCGCTTGAAAAACGGCTGTATTATCGCTTGCCAGCGGATTTGGCCTGACTGAACTGATGGTGGTATTCGGTTTGACCGAGCTGGCTGTAGGATTAGGTTTTAGAGATGTACTCACCGGATTGCGGGCGGTTTGATTAACCGGCTTGGATGGTGGAATTTGAATATGAAGTAAAGCGGCACTATGATTCGTCACAGAATTGCCAGGTTTTATAGGTGGAATAGCCCAGGATAACGATGAATCAGGATGGAGCGTCGGCTGCAAGACCCACGCCAATTGTTGGAGGATTTCAGCCGACATAAGGTTCGTATAAGACAGGCGGCTTATTCTATCCCTTAAGGAAATTCCTATCATGCTGGCTACATTTGCCTGGAGGGCCGTGAAAGCACTCTGGATGGTTATCTGGTTACTTGAATCAATTGAAGGTATCGGTAGCAGTTCCACAGGATGCAAGGCTGAAGGAAGTTCAACCAAAGAGTCCGCATCGGGGGATGAAGGGGTTGTGAAGGTGAAATAAGCTAGAGACGAAACCCCACCTAACGCCAGCACACCTAATATGAGGAAATAAAATTTTTTCATATCTCGAACACCTGATTCTATTGTTCGGCCACAGCCTATATATTTGGTTTAGCCCAATAACACTACTTTTTACCTGAAATTTATATACAACAATTATTTTATAAAATGAAGTTATTTTATTTATGTGTCATAGGTTGTTCCCTAATATCCGGCAATCAAACATTTTTTAAGCGGCGAAACATTGCTGTTCTTAGCGATGTTTCGCACCTACCTGGAAAGATCAATAGCAAAAACCGGGTGACCCTGGTAAAAAACGGCTCATTCCCATACCTTATTCGAGAAAAAATCCTGCGGTTTTTTGGGGGATTGGGCAGTCAATATGCCAAGACACTAGGTTTCAATATTTACTTTCTCAAGTGATAGGTTAGAATGAAAAATCAATCGTTTCATTGGGAATTTAATTGATGAACATGGCATCCTCTTTTGTATCCTTACGCTTTAATCATTGGTTTATCTCGTCCTTATGCTTGGTATTAACAGCCCTTATGGTTGCACCCAACGCCAGTGTTGCCCAAAGTTTATTGAATGTATCTTATGATCCCACGCGAGAGATGTACCAGGAATATAATAAATTATTTATCCCGTATTGGCAGCAAAAGACAGGCCAAAAGATCCAAATCAATATGTCACATGGCGGATCAAGCGGTCAATCGCGGGCTGTCATAGACGGGCTGCCCGCAGACATTGTGACATTGGCCCTGTCCTATGATATTGATGTCATTGCCGAAAAAACCACCCTGATCAATAAAAATTGGCAAAGCCGTTTGCCCCATGGTAGCGCCCCTTACGTCTCCACCATTGTTTTCCTGGTGCGCAAAGGCAACCCTAAAAATATTAAGGATTGGGATGATTTGGTCAGGCCAGGGGTTGTGGTAATCACTCCCAACCCGAAGACCTCGGGGGTGGCACGGTGGAATTATTTGGCAGCTTGGGGATATGCCTTGCTGAAATATAGTAATAACGAAAATCAGGCTAAAGATTTTATCAGCAAATTATTTAAAAATGTCCCAATCCTGGATACAGGTGCCCGAGATGCAACCAATACTTTCATCCGCCGCAGGGTTGGCGATGTGTTGATCAATTGGGAAAATGAAGCGTTGCTAGCGGTTGAACGACTCGGCCAAGACCAATATGAAATTGTCGTACCTTCGGTCAGTATTCTTGCAGAACCCACAGTTGCGGTGGTGGATGGCAATGTAGATAAAAAGGGCACCCGCCAGGTGGCAGAAGAATATTTGAAATACCTTTATAGTGTGGAAGCCCAAAATCTGCTGGCCCGCCATTATTATCGGCCAATTTTGCCGGAGGTAGCCGCAAAATACGAAAATATATTCCCCAAACTGCAGCTGTTCACGATTGACGAAATGTTCGGCGGCTGGCAGAAAGCCATGCAGCAACATTTTGTAGAAGGTGCCAGTTTTGACCAACTTTACCACCCGGGCCAAAAATAATGGTGCTCGCGTTTGACCCAAATAATAGTTGATCATGAAAAATTTCCGTAAGCAATCCTCCCATGTCCTGCCAGGTTTCGGCCTCAGCATGGGTATCACGCTGTTCTTTATAAGCTTTTTGTTGATCCTGCCTTTGTGCGCCCTTTTTATCCATAACTCCCACATTACCTGGCAAGAATTTTGGCGCATTGCTAGTGATGAACGCGTTAAAAGTGCTTTAAGCCTAAGTTTTTTTTCAGCCATTATTGCAGCCACCATCAATTTGGTGGTGGGGATGTTGGTTGCCTGGGTATTAGTTAGGTACCGTTTCCGTGGACGAAAAATGTTGGATTCTTTGGTTGACTTCCCTTTTGCCTTGCCCACGGCGGTCACAGGGATTACCTTGACCAGCCTCTATGATAAAGAAGGGTTGCTGGGGGGATTTTTGCAAAAACTTGGCATCGAGGTAGTGCAAACGCAATTAGGCATCGTATTGGCTTTGGTTTTTATCGGCTTCCCTTTTGTTGTCCGCTCCATCCAACCTATTTTAAATGATATGAATAAAGAAATGGAAGAAGCCGCCAAAAGCCTGGGCGCCAATAACCGCCAATTTTTCTGGCGGGTGGTATTACCGACCATTTTTCCAGCTGCTTTAACAGGGTTTAGCTTGGCCTTGGCAAGGGGGGTCGGTGAATATGGATCTATCATTTTCATTGCTGGCAATTTCCCCTATGTTTCCGAAATCGCCCCCCTATTGATTGCCATTCGGGTTGACGAAGAGGCAGGCTATGAAAGTGCTGGGGTAATTGCACTACTGATGATGGCTCTTTCCTTCCTATTACTCTTGGTTGGCAATCTTTTGCAGCGTTGGACTAGGTTATACAGTAAATAACCCCGTAATCCAGGCTACCCCGATGGCTGGAGGGGTCAAAACAGTCCAGTCCATGGGCAAAGGCTCCCAGAGGGTGTCCCCATAAAATAAGTTGCAATTTGCCCGTTGGAACGATTACTGTTTTTTATTTGCCACGATTTGCTGGAACTTTTTATGGGCCGATTTTTCTTAATTGCTTTAGCGGTTATTTTTTTGACCATCCTGTTGGTAATCCCTATCCTTTTCATCCTGGTTGAAGCATTTGGCGAAGGCTTTGGCGTTTATTGGCAAATTTTGACAAGCCAGGAAACTTTGGATGCCGCCAAACTAACCTTACTGGTTGCCTTTATTACTATCATCATCAATATCATCATAGGTCTCAGCGGCGCTTGGGCTATCAGCAAGTTCCATTTTCGCGGCAAAACGTTTTTGACCACCTTGATTGAACTCCCCTTCTCTATCTCGCCAGTGGTTGTAGGATTTTTGTTTATTTTACTGTTTGGCCGTAACGGCTGGTTTGGGACATGGCTTGAACAGATGGATATCCAAATTGCCTTTGCAGTTCCGGGGATTATCTTGGTGACGATATTTGTGACCTTTCCTTTTATTATCCGGGAACTGGTACCTTTAATGCAGGAACAAGGGAAAGATGACGAAGAAGCAGCGCTTTCACTGGGCGCAAAGGGTTGGCAAATTTTTTTCCGGGTGACATTGCCAAATATCAAATGGGGGCTAATTTATGGGATAACCCTCTGCCTTGCGCGGGCTACAGGTGAATTTGGTGCGGTTACCATTATTTCAGGCAATATCCGGGGGCAAACAGACACCCTGACCTTGCATATCAAAAATTTATATGACGGCTATTATTCCACACAGGCTTTTGCCGTATCTTCCCTATTGCTTGTATTGGCGTTGGTGACATTGGTTTTAAAATCCCTACTGGAGTGGTCATCACGTGCCAAACCCGAAAATAATCTGGCATTGAAAGCAAAAAAATCATGATCGATATCCAAGATATCAGTAAATCATTTGACCATGGCCGTGTCCCTATACTCAAAAAAGTTGGCTTCACCGTGCATGATGGGGAACTGGTTGCGTTACTTGGCCCCTCAGGGTCTGGGAAAACCACCCTTTTACGGATCATTGCCGGGTTGGAAAGCGCCGATGGCGGGCAAATATTATTTGATGGGCACCCGCCCAAACCAAACGGATGCGCGAACGGCAAGTGGGATTTGTTTTCCAGCATTATGCCTTATTCCGCCATATGACCGTTTTTAACAATGTGGCCTTTGGCTTAAGGGTTAAACCCTGGTCTTTAAGGCCAGGACGCAAGACCATCCGGGCAAAAGTCAACGAGTTGCTGGAGTTGGTGCAAATCAGTGAATTAAGCAAAAGATACCCGTCGCAATTATCTGGTGGCCAACGCCAACGGGTTGCTTTGGCACGCGCCTTGGCAATTGAACCAAAAATATTATTACTAGATGAACCATTCGGGGCTTTAGATGCCAATGTCCGTCAAGAATTACGCGTTTGGCTGCGACAACTACATGATAGCATGGGATTAACCAGCATTTTTGTAACCCATGACCAGGAAGAGGCCATGGACATGGCTGACCGGGTTGTTTTGCTGGAAAAGGGGATGCTGCAGCAAATTGACCGGCCGGAAAATATTTATGAAAAACCAGCAAACTTTTTTGCCTATCAGTTTTTAGGCCAATCTAACCAATTGCTCGCGGAAACTAGTGGACAACAATTGAAAATTGCAGGCAAGTTTTTTTCAAGCAACCAACCCGCCCCCCTTGCCTCACCCGCTTTTGTTTATTTAAGACCTTACCATATCCGCCCGCTTACCGCTTCATCCATTGGCCAAGCGGATTTTACTGGGCGAATTGACAAAATCTTGTTCGGTGGCTCAACCATTAAATTACATATTAAAACCGACAATATGCAGCCGTCCTTTTTAGAGGCAGAGATTCCACCCGCCTATGTGGCTGATTTTGGCTTGGTACAAGGCCAGACATATGGTTTTACGATCCGGCAGCTCACCTATTTTGCGAGTCCACAAGAGCCACCTATTCTGTTCCATCGCTACCGACCCGCCCCATAACCCAAAGACTATGGTCGGCATCATCTGGCTTAAGCCCCTATTCGCCCCCCTATTCGCCCATCGATAACAAACGGGTATTGCCGCCTGCAGCCGTCACATCAACGCTAAGCAACCGTTCCGTTGCAAAACGATAGAGATAATGGGGGCCGCCTGCTTTAGGACCTGTTCCCGACAACCCTTCCCCCCCAAACGGATGCACACCAACAACCGCACCTATCATACTGCGGTTAACGTAAGTGTTGCCGACCCGGCAGCGTTGGTGGATATACTGAACCGTTTGTTCAATCCGACTGTGGATGCCTAGAGTTAAGCCATACCCTGTTTTATTAATCAGGTCGATCACCTGATCTAACCGACCGCTTTTCCAAGAGACTAAATGTAGGATAGGCCCAAAAACCTCTTGCTGTAATAACGAAGGATCAGCCAGTTCTACCAAAGTGGGTGGGAAGAAGTACCCCAGCTGGGCATCAGGAATCGAGCAGGAATAAAGGATCTTCGCATGCTGTTGCAAATAGGTTGTGTGTTGTTGCAGTTTGGCTAAAGCATCGGCATCAATCACCGGGCCGATATCAGTTGATAAATCAGCCGGGTTACCCACCCGCAATTCGGCCATTGCCCCAATTAGCATTTCTTTTAAACGATCTGCCAAATCCTCTTGGACAAAAACGATCCGGCAGGCGGAACAGCGCTGTCCAGCTGATTGGAAAGAAGAAATCAGCAAGTCCCGTACCACTTGCTCAACCAAAGCGGATGAATCAACAATCATGGCATTTAACCCGCCGGTTTCGGCAATCAACGGAATAATGGGCCCCGGTTTGGCAGCCAGGCTGCGGTTAATTGCCTGTGCAGTGGCGGTGGAGCCTGTAAAAACCACCCCGGCAATTTGGTGATCACGCACCAACCGTGCCCCGGTTTTCCCATCCCCGGGGATCAATTGCAGCACAGCCGCAGGAATGCCAATCTGGTGTAGTAATTGGACAGCCAGAGTTGCGATTAAGGGGGTTTGCTCGGCAGGTTTGGCAATAACGGTATTGCCCGCGGCTAAGGCTGCCGTCAATTGCCCCATGAAAATAGCCAGGGGAAAATTCCAAGGCGAAATCGCAATAAAGACGCCACGACCTTTGAGATAAAGGCTGTTTCTTTCCCCCGTAGGGCCAGGCATCAATTGGGGATTTTGGAAATGCTGGCGGGCCAAATGGGCATAATACCTGCAAAAATCAATGGCTTCCCGCAATTCAGCAATAGCATCAGGCAAAGTCTTCCCCGCTTCATACACCAAAAGGGACAGCAGCCTTAAGCTGTTTTTTTCCAAACATCCGGCGGCCAAATCCAAATACTGGGCGCGCCTTTCTCCACCCAAGAGATCCCATGCGGGTTGGGCAGCATGGGCAGATTCCAAAGCCTGGATGATATCTTGCTCAGACGCTGGCCACATATATCCGAGGATATGGGAAGGATTCGCCGGGTTGCAGATGGTTACTTTTCCTTCTCGCTTGTCAGGCATTGTTTGACCGGCATAACTGTGAATCTCTTTCTTTGAAAATTCTGCAATCTGCCCTTCAATTTGGTCGATAATCCTCGGATCGGATAAATCAATGCCCTTGGAATTCAACCGGTCACTGCCAAAAATATCTTGAGGTAATGGAAGTTTCATGTTTCTTTTATCATCCCAGTTTTGCACAACCCTAATCGGGTCTTGGATTAAATCAGCAGTCTCAACGGCCCTGTCCAAAATACGGTTGACAAAGGAGGTGTTGGCCCCGTTCTCCAGCATACGCCGCACCAGGTAGGGTAGTAAATCCTGGTGGGAACCAACGGGGGCATAAATGCGTACGCCCAACTCCGGCTGGCGGCGGCGTAACTCCTCGTACAGGCTTTCCCCCATCCCTTGCAACCGCTGGAATTCATATGAGTTAACATCCCCTAAGCCTGCCAATTCCAAAATAACCGCGGCCGTATGGGCATTGTGGGTAGCAAATTGGGGGAAAATGCAATCGCGAGCGGCCAGCAATTTTTGGGCACAAACGATATAAGATAAATCGGTTGACGCCTTGCGGGTGAAAACCGGGTAATCCGGCAGCCCTTTTTCTTGGGCGCGTTTCACTTCCGTATCCCAGTAAGCCCCTTTCACTAGACGGATCATCATTTTTCGCCCCGCTTGCCTGCATTGTTCCACAATCCAATCGACCAAAGGCACCGCCCGCTTTTGATAGGCCTGGATCGCCATACCCAAGCCATCCCAACCTTTAAGTTCCGGGGCGTGGATCAACCCTTCCATCAGGTCTAGCGATAATTCCAACCGATCTGCCTCTTCCGCATCAAAAGTCAACCCGATCTTTGCGTTTTTCGCTTGCAAGCATAAATTGATCAATACAGGCATCAATACTTTTTTCACTGGTCGCGCTTGACTTATTTCATAGCGGGGATGTAGGGCGGATAATTTAATCGAAATACCGGGGGCAGTTTGGCAACCCTTCCCGGTTGCAGCTTTGGCAACCCCACTAATTGCCTGCTCATACGCCAGGGTGTAACGTTTGGCATCCGCCGTGGTACGGGCCGCTTCCCCTAACATATCGTAACTATAGCGATATCCCTGTTTTTCAAATTTCTGGGCACGTTTGATAGCCGATTGGATATGATGCCCCATAATAAATTGCTGACCAAGCAAGCGCATGGCTGTTTGGATGGCTTGGCGGATAAAGGGTTGGCCGCTTTTTGCCAACAGGTTTTTCCAAACCCCTTGTAATTTATGCCATGCCCCCTGGCCCTGGCCATTGGGGCTTAACAAATTCCCCGTAACCATCAGCCCCCAACTGGCCGCGTTGACAAATAAAGAGGGGGACTGCCCGATATGCTTTTGCCAATCAGCTCCCGCCAATTTATCTTTGATCAATAAATCGGCCGTACGCTGATCGGGGATACGCAGCAAAGCCTCGGCCAAACATAGAAGGACAATCCCCTCTTCGCTCGATAATTTATATTCTTGCAAAAACGCCCGGATGCCTTTCCATTCCCGCTGGTCATTCCGCACCGCTTGTACCAATTCTTTAGACCTTGCTTCAGCTTTCTGGCTGTACCCCATCAATGACTGGGATTGGGCTAATAAATCACCTATCACCTGTTCTTCATCCGCCTGATAATGGGCACGGATTTGCTGGCGCAGAAGGCTCGGGTTATTATGGGTTAGGTTTTCTTCAAGAGAAAATGGGGTCATGAAATAGCCAAAAAACTGTAAATTATTTATCAAAACCATAGCTGAAATTGTACAAAGATCAATCTTTAACAGGTATTGAAACTAATATGCTGTTTAATGATTGATGAAGTATTGCTTCTGGGCATTTTTCAAGGTACGTTACCCAGGTGAAATATATTTTTGCAATTTTTTGGGTATCTGACCGAATCATGGATTTTCATTTTATGCGGGGCCGCCTGTACCAATTAGATAAGATGGGCCTCAAGGATTTGATCAAAGCGTTTTTTACTTATCCCACCATCCTGGTTTATTTGTGCCTGGCAGCGATTGCCATTTATCTGGCAAGCCATTGGGGGGGAAGTGTTTGGCAGATTGTTTTGCCCGTGATTGCAGCCATATTGCTGTATCCGTTAGCTTGGTACCTGATCCATCGCTTTATCCTGCATGGCCGTTATCTATACAAGTCACGCTGGACATCTCATGCTTGGAAAAGAATCCATTTTGACCACCATCAAGATCCCCATAACCTGCATGTTTTATTTGGCGCTTTATATACAACTTTGCCAACCATTTTGCTGGTGACAGGGCCCGCCGGATGGCTAATTTCTGGCCATACTGGGGTGGCAATGGCTTTTGCAGCTGGGCTCATCATCACTTGCTTTTATGAATTTTGTCATTGCATCCAACATTTAAATTATCAACCGAAAATCCCCTTTCTCCAAAAAATTAAAAAATGGCACCTTGCCCACCATTTTCATAATGAACAAGGAAATTTTGGGATCACCAATTACGGGTGGGACCGTTTGATGGGAACTTTTTACCGACGCCCACACGACGTTGCTCGCAGCCATACCGTTTTTAATTTAGGCTATACGGAGCAAGAAGCACAAAAATACCCTTGGGTATTACAATTATCAAAGGGGATCCGCAGGGATGAGGGGCCAGGCCGCCATCGCCATCAGCCACCTGGATCCCCCAATTAAAAATCCACTCTATACGAATATTTTAAAGGCTTTTTCATGGTTATGATCACTGCCGTCGTATCCCGCAAACATCTGAAAGCATTTGCAGCCCTACCTAAATCTCTCTATCGTGGGCTCAAGGGATTTTGTGCTAACCTGGATACTGAAGCCCTCAAAATCGTTGACCCCCTTAAAAATCCATTTTTTGAACATGCTGACAGCCAATTGTTCCTAGCATGGGATGGAAGGAGAATTGTTGGCCGGATTGCCGCCATTGTTGATCATTCTTTTATCAGCCATACCAAGGAAAGAACTGGTTATTTCGGTTTTTTCGACTGTGTAGATGATTTAGCCATTGCCCAATCTTTATTGTCCACTGCCGAAAATTGGTTAAAAAACCAACAAGTGAATCGGATCATTGGCCCCCTTAGCCCCTCAACAGCTGGGGAAGTTGGGGTGATGACCGGTGGTTTTGAAGAACGGCCGATGATCATGATGCCTTTCCATCCCCCTTATATGAGTCAATTGCTCGAGAAAGCCGGATACCTGCCACACCAGGATTTATATGCCTACAATTACGATATTTTAGCTGCTCCTATAATTGATAGGCACCAATTAACAGCGCGTTTTGCCAAATACGGCAATTTGCAGCTCCGCCCCTTTAATATGGCAAAATTACCAGACGAAATTGCCAAATTGATTGCCGTTTATAACGACGCTTGGGCAGGGAATTGGGGTTTTGTGCCTTTTACCCAAGGGGAAATCGATCATCTTGGGCATGCGATGAAACCCATCCTTGATCCCGCCCTAATTTGGTTTGTTGATTTAGACGAAGAGCCGGTCGGGGTCATTTTAGGTTTGCCTAATCTCTATCAGATCATTCCCGATTTAAATGGCAAATTATTACCATTTGGGTGGGCCAAATTATTATGGCGCTTGAAAATCCGCCGTTCTATCGACAGTTTGCGGGTTGCCCTTTTTGGCATTCGCCGCAAATATCAACAAACCCGCTTATCCTCGATTATTGCAGCCCTATTGCTTGAAAGCATTCGCGAAGGGGCAACAAACAAAGGCTATAAATCGGCTGAGCTGGGTTGGATTTTGGATAGTAACGGCCAAATGAATCAGTTGTTAAAAAATATTGGTAGTGTCATATATAAAACCTACCGCGTTTACTCCAAAGAGTTAATCCATTGACCCCACATTTATATCACGCCCTTATCTTAGCTGGCAGCCGCAATGAAAAAGACCTGATCGTGCAATATCGCGGCGTCCCTTATAAAGCTTTGACGCCCATCTTGGGTATCCCCATGGTTATAAGAGTTTTAAATACCCTGATGAATTGCCCGGAAATCGGTAAAATTAGCATCTGTTTTGATCAACCGGATTTATTAACAGCGGAACCGTTGGTTAAGGAGGCTTTGGCCAACGGTAAACTTGATTTTATGGCAACCGCTGAATCCCCCGCCAGCAGCGTTCAGAATTTCCTGCGGCAGCATCCCACTTCATATCCTTTTCTTTTAACAACGGCTGACCATCCCTTGTTAACCGCTTGCATGGTCAACAGCTTTCTCACGCATAGCGACCCCACCGCTGATCTGTGCGTGGGACTGGCCACCGAAAAGACCATTCAAACATCCTATCCCCAATCTATCCGCACCTATTACCGGATGCGTGACGGCGCCTTTTCAGGCTGCAACCTTTATCTTATCCGCTCACCTGCCGCCGAGAAAATGATCGTATTTTGGCAGCGAATGGAAAAATTCCGCAAAAAACCCCTTCGTTTGATTGGCGAGATCGGCTGGTGGCCGATGATCCGCTTCCGGCTTTTTGGCCTGCGGATTACCCAGGCTTTTAGCATGTTATCAAAGCGTTTGGGACTGATTGCTAGCGCAACCATTATCCCTTATGCCGAAGCAGCAATTGATGTCGATAAACCTAGCGACTTCGATTTGGCAGAAAGTATTTTGATCAAACGTTCGCATGTTCCACTTAGCGTATCGCATCCTTAAAAAAACACCTGTTTTAGGCTTGCCAGTATATTTTTGGGCGATTCAAGAGCAATCCCCCATAAAAAATAGCGCGGCCCAAGCACCCCATGCTTGATAGCTAAACGCCCTAAACCCATAACGCAGGCTACAACCTGGCCATTAACCTACCAGTTCTTGACCAACTGTTCTACCTTCGCCAGATCAACAGGGAAATCCACCTCACCCCATTGCAACCCTTTGATCAAACAGGTTTCAACTGTTTTTTTCTGGGCAATCAGGCCAATCACTCGCAGATACCACCATTTCAGGCCTTCGGCTTGGCGCATGCTTTCATCAACCTGTTTGCTGAAATCTTGCACACCCTGGCCCCGGAATAATAGCATGCCAATCGATTCGGCATTGACCTGGTCTAAAGGCAGGGTTTTCCCAATTTCCAACAGCCGCGATCCTTGGCGTTTGACTTTCATATCATCGGCATCATACGAATCTTTGCTGTCAACCGTAACCGTAATATCGGCCTTGGGGCCCGTTAACAAGCGGCGGGGTATTTCCACCTCAAACAGGGTATCGCCGTTGACAATCATAAAATCCTGGTTCATCTCGGGTCTTGCCAGCCAACAACTGCCCAGATTATCCGCCACCTTGTAAAAGGGGTTAAAAAGGGTACGGATCGTAACACCCGGATAATTGATTTTTTTCAGCAACGCTTCTACATCCTGGGCATAGAACCCAACCACCACGACAAAATCTTTCACACCCGCCTTGACCAGGTGGTCAATTTGCCATTCGATCAAGGTTTTTTTCCCTGCTGGCAATAAACATTTTGGTTTTTTCTCAGTCAGCGGCAACAACCGTGATCCTTGACCCGCACTCAAGATAATAGCTTTCATGGGTTCCCCATAAGGTTTAGCGTTTTCTAGCAAAAGATGCGCCTAAGGATGATCAAAGAATAATATTATGTCAATTACTGTTGTTTGGTTTGAAAACAAGCCGGGGAATTATCCGTTTGCTTTTCGGTTTCTGGAGATAGCCTAGGGTGTACGAGAAAGCAGGCACCCCTTCGTTCAACCCAAAATAAAAACAGGGGAAATGATGTTTTTCCCCTGTTTAAACAGCCCTTATTTTATTTCTGTTTTCTACCGCTTCGACGCTGATAGCGTTTGCTTGCCGGTTCCCGCAACTGATTTCAAATGTTGTTGAAAAAGATTTGCGGAGTTGGCAAGGGGAACAACCAAATCTTCCCGGGGTTTTGAGATATCCCCCATGCCGATTGGGAAAAATACTGGTTGCTGCCTTTTGACAAGCGGGGCCACCTCACTAACAAAACTTTTGAGGATGGGCTGATCCTCCATCGCCTTTAAAACAATCACCTGACTAAATAAATGTTGGGATACACCCGTGACCTCCAAGACAATCAGGCGCGAGTCTGAGGCCGCTTCGCTGTCAATCACCACACCGACGCCAAAACCCTGGCCCACTGCGTGGCGTATTGCATCGCTGCTGCCGATATTCATCGTGGGTTGTATTGTTTTATCTTGGCCTTGGGTGGCTTGGTTAAAAATATGCTGGATAATTGAGCCGTTGTCATAAATCAAATTGCTGACACCCGTTAATTCCTCCAAAGCAATGGTTTTTCTATTGGATAAAGGGTGATGCTTTGGTACTAACACCATCAAATGTTGATCCCCCAATGTTTTAACGACAAAACGGTTATCTTTGGTAGGCGTCGCCGTAATCACCACATCCAAATGACCCGACAATAATTCTCGGTACGCCATATCCACCGAACAATTATGGAATGTTACAAAAACACCTTGGTGCTGACGCGCCCACTCAGTAACCATGCCAATCGCCAACCCTTGGCAGTCGCTGCCAACTTTTAAATCGCCAGCGGATTTCTCATCTGTTGGGTTTTTTAATAAATGGTGTACCTGCTCTTCTATTTTAAATAAACGTTGGGTCATTTCATAAAGCGATTGTCCGGTCGTGGTTGGTGTTACCCCCCGCCCGCGACGGTTAAATAATTTTTTCCCATAATAACGCTCCAGTGCTTTTACCTGGATGGTGATTGCTGGTTGGGTTAACCCCAAGCGAATTCCTGCCCTAGAAAAGCTACCCTCGCGAACAACGGCGTCAAAAGCCTTTAATTGCGTATGGTTCATGATTGATGCCTCTTTCTTTTATTTTTATTTTTTTGTTTTTTTATTTTTATACTTAAATTTATAGGCTTTGTTCAACAATGTTAAAGTGATATATAAATTATTAAATTAATAAACACAACTAAAAAAATATATTTTTGTCATTTTTACAACTTTAAATATAATTTTTGTGGGACGACTAGGTCAAAATACAACCCCGGGTAGAAACACAATCCATCGATTTTTTGGATGAAGTTTTGCTTGCCAGGAGGTAATATTTTTTGTATACACGCTTTTATCAGGAATATTCCTCGGTAGCTCAGTGGTAGAGCAAGCGGCTGTTAACCGCTTGGTCGCTGGTTCGAATCCGGCCCGGGGAGCCACTTTTCAAAAGATGGCTTTTTTCCGCTTTCCTGCACTTTCCTAAACTCATGGTCATTTGAAAATTCCGCAAGCATATCAAAGGGTTGCTTGAATTTCATTGTATATGAATTGTCGCTTGATCAGCAATCCTATCTACATTGCTGATTAGTGGTTTGTAAAGATTCTTCACCCTTGATTGTCATGGGTCAAATACAACCCGTTTTGATAGTGCTTAATCCGGCAATTGTTTATATAAATTGAGTTTCTTGAGGAATTCTATTCTGGAATCCTGCGGATCAATGTGATAATCACGAATTAAAGTGCCTTGCATATCCCATTGCCGCTCTTTCATCAACACCGACCCTTGATAAAGTTCTTCCGAAACCAATTGGCCGTTTATATGCCAAGAACGCGCGCAGCCGTGAAGACTGCCGTATAAATAATGCTCTTCCCGCAGTAACCTGCCATGGCGATCATATTGGTAATATAATCCGGTTTGGGCGCCGTCACGGAATTCCATTTCATCTTCAATACCTCCATCTTCGAAGAAAGTGCAGGCCCAGCCCGTAAAGTACTGCCCTTTGTAAAAAACTTGATTAACGTGTGTTTCGTCCAAATCATCCCAATCCACCCTAAGCTTTTCCATTTCTTGCCTCCTAATTCTTGACATACCAGCTATGAATTTTCATGGAAAAATATGACTGCAGTTTTATATCCTATACATGTGACTAGTAGGCGGAACAAATACTAAAATTGTCCAATATCTCCAGATACCCACTTTTATAAGCCCTTAACCCCATACGATAAATAGATTTACTGCCTTGATGAATTATGTTAATAAAAATAAGTGTTTACAACCTCAAAACAAGCATAAAAAAATCATAGGAATCTCATGAAGCGTTTTGTTCCTTCCCTTCCCTTTTCCTATGTTGAAGCGTTATTGATCTGTCTGTTTTTATGTTTTGCTTCCCCTGCTTCCGCGCAATCGTCGGGGGCTTCCTTTATCCGTGATTCAGAAATTGAAAAACTGATCGCTTCTTATGCAAAAACCATCTTCAGGGCGGCTGGTTTGCCTGCCGACGACATCCAAGTTTATATTATCGCAGATGACACGGTGAATGCTTTTGTTACCCCCGACCGGGGGGTTTTTATCAATATGGGTTTGTTGATCCGCAGCCAAACGCCCAATCAATTGATCGGCGTGATTGCCCATGAAACCGGGCATATTATGGGCGGCCATTACGCCCGCTTGCAGGATAAATTAAAGAAAGCCACCTTTGAGCAGATTTTGGGATTCATCTTGGGGGTTGCCGCCGGATTTGCTGCCAATGACCCGAATGTCACCGCCTCGGTTATTTCTTTTATCGATAGCATTGGCCAACTTTCTTTATTGTCGTTCAGTCGAGGTCAAGAAGCATCAGCTGACCAAGCCGCCCTTAGTTTGCTGGACCGCACGGGGCAATCATCCCGTGGCTTGCTCGATTTTTTTAAAATCATGCAGCAACAAGAGCGGTTGGGCGGTTTCTCCATCGGCCCCTATTTCAGCACTCATCCCCTAACCGCTGAGCGCATACGTACAGTGCAGGAACATTTGGAAAAGTCTCCCTTCGCCAACCGAATAGACCCACCACTTTTACAATTAGCCCATGAGCGGATGCGTGCCAAATTGATCGGCTATTTCTACAGCCTGTCTCAAGTGTTGGTGATTTATCCCGAACAAGATCAGCGGATGGTTGCCAGATACGCCCGGGTTTTTGCCTACTACCGCGCTACCCAGATAGACCACGCCTTGGTTATATTGGACAGCCTGTTAAAAGATTACCCGGACGATCCTTTCTTTACCGAATTCAAAGGACAAATTTTGCTAGAAACCGGCAACCCTGGCCTTGCACTTCCCTATTACCGGCAGGCCATCAGGCTGGATCCTTCTTCCTATTTATTGCAATTTGATTTAGCTCGCGTGATCTTGGCAACCAATGACAGTAAATTATTGCCGGAAGCCATTAAGAATTTGGAATCTTTCTTGCGGGTTGAACCAACCAACGCTTCCGGCTGGCGGCAATTGGCCATTGCCTACGGGAAAAAGGGCGATATGGGCATGACGGCCCTAGCCTTAGCTGAAACCGCCGTGAATCGCGGCCTTTATAAAGAAGCGATTTTACAAGCCGAACGCGCCATGAAGCTATTGGCTTATGGTTCACCTGGGTGGCGGCGTGCCGATGATATCCAGAATTATGCACATAATTCTTTAAAACGCTAACAGCCGGGATGGTTGTTTTTTAGACGCCCCGCTTTTTCCTAGAGAATCGGCATTTTTGTTGTGGTGGCTTGCTATATGTGCTAGTTCTTCGCCGAAATATATTGTGATCAGGATGATCCTGGTGTTTTTTATTTTAAAGGATGTAATGATGATGAAATGCCTCCCTGTCTGGCGCCCACTTGCTTTTGCTGTCAGTATATTGTTGTTGATGGCGTCTAGTTTCCAACCAGTCGCCGCGGATACCTTAAGCAAACCCCAGAAACAAGAAATCCAGGCCCTAATCGAGCAATATATTACCGAGCATCCTGAGGTAGTGGTCAAAGCGCTGGAGACGATGAAAAGGCGGCAACAGCAGGAAGAAGAGCAGCGGGTTGCCGGGGAAATCCAACGTTTATCGAATGAATTATTTTATAGCAGCGGCTCGCCCATTTTGGGTAACCCCAAGGGTACGGTTAATTTAGTTTTTTTCTTTGACTACCAATGCACATACTGCAAGCAAATGGCTGGCATGCTGGTTGAACGCTTGAAAAATGAACGCAATGTCCGCATTGTGATGAAAGAATTCCCGATTTTGGGTCCTGAATCTTTTATGATGGCCCAAGCTGCCTTAGCCGCCCGCAAACAAGGAAAATACGAATCTTTCCATCTGGCGTTGATGGCCAGCCATACCCATTTGACAACCCAGCAAGTGCAGAAAATTGCCGAAAGCCTGGGGATCAACCTTAAACAATTAAGCCAAGACATGCAAAGTACCGACGTGTTGCAGGAATTGGATAAAAACCGCTCGCTTGCGGAATTGCTGAACATTCACGGCACCCCCGCCTTTGTTGTAGGCCGTCAGGTGGTGGTGGGCGCCCCCGATCCCGAGGATTTGGTGGCCGCTTTGCGGCAGCTGGCAAAACAGCCCGGTTCTCGCTAGAGATGAGAGTTACTTTTTTTACTCTGAGAAAACTTGCTTGTCATATCAACTTGCAGTATTTATAGATTCTTTATTTTTTATTCTTGATGATTACGTGTAACAATATTGTTTTGATTTTTTGGAAGAAGGGTTTGCCATGGTGGCGAAAAAATTTGATGTTGACGTTTCTTTGGTTAAAAAACTAGCAAAACTACTCGATGACAGCAACTTGGGGGAAATCGAATACGAAAAGGGTGATGAAAGGATCCGATTAAGCAGAGGCAATCCTTTTGTCAACACACAGCCCTCTTTCCCACCCCCTGTAGCCCCTGCTAGTACCACCAATATCACAATAGAGCCAGCCGTCCAAACCGGGGGTATCCCCTCACCGATGGTGGGGACAGCCTATTTATCCTCACAGCCCGGGTCTGCCCCTTTGGTCACGGTAGGTGACCGGGTCAATAAGGGCCAAACCATTTTGATTATTGAGGCGATGAAAGTGATGAACCCCATCCCAGCCCCGCAAGCGGGCATCGTCAAGTCGATCTTAGTCACTGACGGGCAACCGGTGGAATTCGGGCAAATCCTGATCACCATAACCTAAAAGGCATGATGATGTTAAAAAAAATTCTTATTGCCAACCGTGGGGAAATTGCCTTGCGTATCTTGCGTGCCTGCCGGGAAATGGGCATCCAGGTGGTGGCCATCCACTCGACCGCTGATGCCCATGCAAAACATGTGTTGCTGGCGGACGAATCCGTTTGTGTTGGACCGGCTTTGGCCAAGGATAGCTATTTGAATATGCCAGCTATTATTTCTGCAGCCATCATAACAGGCGCAGATGCCATCCATCCCGGAATCGGTTTTTTATCCCAAAACGCCAAATTCGCCCAAATGGTTGAAGAACACGGTTTTGTTTTTATAGGTCCCTCACCCGAGCATTTAGCGCTGATGGGAGATAAAGTGCGCGCAAAAGAGGCAGCCCAAAAACTTGGCTTGCCGGTTGTGCCGGGATCGGCAGGGGCCGTTACCAATGATGCCGAAGCCATTAAAATTGCTGAAAAAATTGGTTTCCCGGTTCTGGTTAAGGCATCAGCCGGTGGTGGCGGTAAAGGCATGAAAGTTGCACATTCCGCTCAAGATATGGTTATGGCCCTAAGCCTTGCACGTTCAGAAGCCAAGGCCAGTTTCGGCGATGATACGGTTTATTTGGAAAAATACCTATCTCACCCTCGTCATATTGAAATCCAGGTGTTGGCTGATAATCATGGGCACGTTGTTCATTTGGGGGAACGGGATTGTTCCTTGCAACGGCGTCACCAAAAAGTACTGGAAGAAGGCCCTTCCCCTTGTCTTACCACCGCTCAACGCGACCAATTAGGCGAGCTGGTTTGTAAAGCCATCCGCAAAATGGGTTACCGCAGTGTTGGCACTGTTGAATTCCTGTATCAGGATGGTAAATTCTATTTTATTGAAATGAACACCCGTTTGCAGGTTGAGCATCCGGTTAGTGAGATGATCACCGGCATTGATTTGGTGCGGGAACAAATCCTGGCAGCGGCTGGGGAAAAATTATCTTTCAGCCAGAAAGATATCCGCTTTTACGGCCACGCCATTGAATGCCGGATTAACGCGGAAGATCCTGAAACCTTCCAACCATCACCAGGATTTGTCAAGGATTTCCACGCGCCCGGGGGCTTAGGTGTACCCCCCCATTACGATAGTTTGATTGCCAAAGTCATTGTCCATGGCCGCAACCGCCAAGAGGCCATTATGCGGTTAAGGCGTGCTTTGGAAGAGCTGCATATCGGCGGCATCAAAACCACTGCTGCCCTGCACCGGCGATTGGTTGCCGCAGCCGATATTGTCAGCGGCAATTATGATATTCGTTGGCTGGAGAATTTTGTTGCAGAAACCAGTGCCTAAATAATCGGTTAAAAGATTGAATTCGGCTTTATCTGTTGAACAATTACTCTCTGCTTATGCGGCAGGCATTTTCCCGATGGCGGATACGCGGCACAGCCGCAACTTTTATTGGGTAGAGCCCGAATGGCGGGGTATTATCCCCCTGAACGGTTTTCATATCCCACGCCGGCTTCAAAGCCTTTTAAGGCAACAACCCTTTGATATTTTCTGCAACCGAGATTTTGCAGGCGTGATCAAGGCCTGTGCAGCACCCACCCCCAAACGTCCTGAAACCTGGATTAACAAGGTTATTAAGGAGGCTTATCAGCAATTATATGAAGCCGGTCACGCCTATTCGGTGGAATGCTGGCAAAACGGCCAATTGGTCGGCGGGGTGTATGGGGTTAGTTTAGGCAGTGCTTTTTTCGGTGAAAGCATGTTCAGTTTAGTGCCCAACAGCAGCAAAGTGGCCCTCTGCCATTTAGCTTTACGACTAAGGCTAGGGGGGTATAGCTTACTTGATACGCAATTCTTGACCAACCATTTAAAGCAATTCGGTGGCATTGAAATTGCCCAAGCTGCATATTTAAAACTTTTATCAGAAAGCCTACAAAAAACCGCCCAATTCCCTTATTTGGTTACAGGGGCAGAATTATTAGGCTGGATACAGTCAATCAACCAGAAATCATAAACCGGATGATCAAGGGCAGATAAAGCCGGACTTGAAGCGAAAAACCAGCCGCTAAAGCGCTTGGTTGGCTGCGAGGAGCCGAATAATTCATCAATTTCTACATAGGCAGCGCTTTCAGGGGTTTCCTCGGGCGGTTTCTTTTGGCATTTTTTAAGGGTGATTTGCAATGTCCCGAATTGGACCGGCTTATCAATCACCAAAGATAAAGTGGAAATACGGGTAGTAACCTTATCCAATGCCTGGATGGTCGCCCCATTATACGTTTCTTGCCCAATTGCCGGTATAATCAAGCCCACACAAAACCCAAATACACAGATACCCGGAACCAGTATTTTTATCATGCCAACCTCAAGCCGTTATCAGGTGATCGATTAAATCATGGAATATCTGGCGTACAGACCCCGGGTCACACCGCATGACCAGGGCATCTTGCCAAGCATCTTCCATCATTTGGTGCAATTCCTGGTAATTTTCATTCAGTACTTTAAGCTTTTCCCGGCAAGATACTGGCTGGCCATCATTTTGTACCCATTGCGGCAATTGCTGCTTTGTCATCATTGTTTGCCTTTCATCTTGTCCTTAAAAACATATCCCCTGATAGGCACTGCCTATCCCTAAGGGTGAGCTGGTGGCAGCGGTACGGGCGACGGTTTGCCATATAAAGTCGCCCGCTCCTGTCCTGTTAAAATAGCTTTAGAGAGTAAATCCAATAGGTCAATCGAGCCTTGCGTGTAGGATATGTAGTCACCTGGCTTCAAGAAATTCTCATCCGACCCAGCTTGTAGGTCAATATAAGCCTTGCCGCCCAACCCGTCGGTTAAAATACGGGCATTTGAGTCCGCTGGCAGTTTGAGCTTTTCATGCACGGTAAACCCTATTTGCACTTGAAAACTGTCTGGACTCAGCAAAACTGAGCTGACTTTGCCAATGGTCAATCCTGCCAAACGGACTTCAGAGCCTATGTTGATGCCGTTGGCTTGACGGAAATTTCCGTATATTTCTGGATCTTGCCCAGACTTAAAACGCAGCTGCCCATTAACCAATAGCAAAAAAACGGCAGCCCCCGCTAAGGTCAGTAACCCAATCCCTATATTTGACCAATCGCGCTTGACCGTCATATCAGAACCCTATTTGTTTTTTTCTTGTTGGTTATTTTCTGCCGCTTTAAAAATTGCTTGGCCAACCAGATCAATGAAATTAATGCCCGCCTGGGTGTTAGTCAGTTCTTGCCCCTCTGCCACAAACTCTGCTTTCTGACCGGGGTCAATATTAATGTAAGAATTGCCAAAAATACCGTCGCTGGTGATGCGCAGCAAACTATCAACCGGCAGGTGAAATTTCTCCTCAATCGTTAAACGCAAGACCGCATCAAAATTTTGGGGATCGAGAAATTTATCGGTTACACTGCCGATTTTGATGCCTGCCAAACGGACATCACTGCCAATATTAACGCCGTCTACTTTCGTAAAACGGGCAACCACGCTATATCCCTTGCCCGCAGAACCCCGCGTCCCCTCATAAACAAAAACCACAAAAATAACGGCAATGGCCAGGACCAAAACCCCGGTGATTGTTTCAATAATATTTCGGTTCATGACCATCCGTTAATATTTAGAGGTTATGGAATTATCTGGGCTGGGCTGCCAGGCTTGATAACCATCCATGGCTTTAGCCACCAGTTGCTCATTACTTACAGGTTGATAAGCGTAAGGCGTGCCGGTTAAATTCGGCATATGCGGCTGTTGCCAGGCGTATAAAGATTGATCAGCTTGAACGGGTATATTGTTATGTACATGATGCAGCCACGCATGCCATACTGGCGGCACCTTGGAAGCTTCAACGATCCCTTGATACACCACCCAACGCTTTTCCCCTTTTCCTTTACCCTTAGATCTATAAAAATACCGGTTGCCTAAAGAGTCCGTTCCGGCTTTTTTGGCAAAAAATCTTGATAAAATCCCTAATCTTCTATTCATTCAAACCCCTCAAACGATCTTGATAACAAAATTTTTCTTATTAAAAGCCATCCGATCAATTCGATGCAATAAGTAGGTTATTGTTGCAGAAACAAGCCGCAACGTCCAGCAATAAAGCAAGATACCCTACCTAATCAGAATCGTTAAAAACACCCCATTCTATGGATGAGTGGGTATCACTTTAAAAATTTACGCCAGATCATCTTGATTTTTACCTGATAAATTTTGTATGGTGAGCTGATGAATCACACTTAGGAGGTATCTTGTCCGAAAGCATCATTGAAAAAACCTAGCACGCTTAGGGTTGCAATTACCTAAAGCTGCCCCCCGTTGCCAATTACGTACCGGTAGTCATCAGTGGCAATTGCGCTTATGTAGCCGGGCAGATACCCATGACAGCCGGGGAAGTTAAGTTTGCTGGCATGATTGGTAAGGATTTAACAATTGAACAGGGCCAGCAAGCCGCCAAATTGTGTGGGCTTAATATGATCGCACAATTGAAGACAGCACTAGGTGGCGATTTAAGCCGGGTGAAACGTTGTTTGAAATTAGGCGTATTTGTCCAGTGCCCAGATGGTTTTGCCGATCAACCCAAAGTCGCTAATGGTGTTTCCGATTTTATGGTTGCTGTACTGGGCGAAGCTGGCAAGCATGCCCGTTCGGCCGTTGGTGTTAATGCTTTACCCTTAAATGTAGCGGTTGAAGTTGACGGTTTTTTTGAAATCACCCATTAACCGACGCTTTTCCTCAAGCCCACTTTAGACTAAGATATTGGCCGCAGGCAGTCATAAGCTGCTGCATTTTCCGGCGGCAGTTTAATCGGGGGATTAGGAATTGCCAATTGCTGCAACCGTCCTTGTAAGGATTGCTGCCAGTTTGCACTGCCTTGACCATCGATATATTCCTTGGATTCATCGGTCATTAAATAGCGTGATTCGGCAAATGACAGGCCCTGCGACCATTCCTCTTTGGCTTTTTCATTTAAACCCAAGGCCCAATAGATATCGCCCAAATGCAAGCGCAGCTCCGGATCTCCTGGTTTTCCTAGGACGGCCGGGCAGACAAAATGGAAAGCCTGGTCATATTCATGCATTTGATATAAGATCCAGCCTTTGGTATCTAACATTTCTGGATCTTGCGGATCAGCGGTTAGCGCCTTATCAATAAACTCTAAGGCTTGAGGTAAATTTCTTCCCTGCAACGCCCAAACATAGGCAACGCCGTTATAACCATAGGCCGAACCCACATCTACCCCCTGTTGATACCAATACTCAGCCAGTGCCAAATCAACCGGTACCCCCAGCCCATATAAATGAATATAACCCAATCCCATTTTAGCAGCCGTATGGCCCTGTTTGGCCGCACGGGTCAATTGATCCAGAGCTTTTGGCATATCCCGTTCTTCCCCCAAACCGCGCCAAAACATATAGCCCAAGCCATATTCCCCATCTGGATCACCTTTATTTGCCAATTGTTGGAAAATGCGGATAGCTGTGCCATAATCTTTATTGTCAATCGCTTGCCAAGCCTGATCCGGATTTTGGGCAAAAGTTGCAGGGGCAGGAAAAAGCAATAAAGCGGTAATGCTCAACAACAATAACCGTAATTGTGTTTTAAAGAATGAGGTTTTTTTCAACTTATTTTTCCTTTACATAGGAGATGGCATTAAGAAATCAGGTTAAAACAAGATTGGATCAATAGGTTGAGAGGCAATGTCTGTAACCGCAATTCCTTGTCTGCTTGTCCCATCATTTCCTGCAATTCGGCGCGCCATTGATTAAAGTCAAAGAAATAATCAGAGGGATTGCTCTTCGCCAGCAAGTCAATTGCTGTTAACCCTTCATTTTTCGCTTCCTCATATAGGCCCAATTGAAAATATATTTGAGCTAAATGAATACGGACTTCAGCATCCTGAGGTAAAGCGCGCACCGACCGGCAGCTGGGATTTAATGCCTCTTCATAATGCTCCTGTTGATAAAAAACCCAAGCCAATGTATCCAAATAATAGGGGTTGTCAGGCTTAATCACCAAAGCTTCTCGGACAAGGATCAACGCTTCATCCAGGTACTGGCTGTTTACAGCCCAGTTATAGGCTAATTTGTTCATGCCCGAAGCTTTGTCGTCATCAGTAATCTGTTTGATCCATTCTTCCCCTTTTGCCGGGTTACGAACAACACCGATCCCGTAATTCAAATAATAACCAACGATGTACTTGGCTTTAGAATCTCCTTGTTGAGCCATTTGCAAAACTTCGCGGTAAGCGCTACCCTCATCCCTATTTTTAACCGCCTGCCTCCATTGATCCCAATCGGCCCAGGCCGGGGCGCAAATCAATATCGTCAACAAACCCATGCCCGTTTGAAAAAGAAAATGTTTTAGATATTTGGTCATTTGGGTTTTCCCATCAATTGGCTGCAATCTAAGAAATTGGGTTTAAACAGGGTTTAATAGCCGGGTTGGTTGGCAACTCATGCAATTGTAATTTCTGATCTGCTTCTCCAATTAATTTTTGTAACTCCGCACGCCATTGATCTAAATCCAGTACCGACAAATAATGGGCCGGATTGCCCTTTGCCAGTAAAAAACGCCGTTCTTCCAAGTCAATTGCTGCCAACCATTCATTTTTGGCTTCCTTATATAAGCCCAATTGAAAATATATTTGGGCTAAATGGGTACGGGATTCCGGGTGTCCAGGCAAGGCGCGCATCGATTGGCACATAGGTTCCAAGGCCTTTTCATATTGCTGAAGTTTATAAAAAACCCAAGCGAGCGTATCCAAAAAATAGGGGTTATTGGGATCCCGTGCGAGTGCTTCCTGGATAAGGGCTAACGCCTCATCCAATCGTTCATCGTTTACCGCCCATGCATAAGCCATGCTGTTCATGGCAGACGCGCTACCGTTATCAGCGGCCTCTTGAATCCATTCCCTGCCCTTCACCGGGTCACGGGCGACCCCAAGCCCATAGGTTAAATAATAGCCAACCATATATTGGGCTTCGGTGTCGCCCTGATCTGCTATTTTCAACACTTCTTGGTAAGCAGTAACGTAGTCACCGCGCTCGGACGCCGCACTCCAACTGTCCCAATCGGCCCAGGCAGGAGTACACAAATAACGCTAGTATGGCAATTGCGCTTTTCAACATATCTTTTTTGATATATCTAATCATTAACGCCTCTTTCATTAGGTTCAAGAATGCAGTATTTTATTGTTCCCTCGAATCTTTGCGGTCAGACCAGCGATTAAGATCGGCGGCCAAATTTAAGAAATAGGCTTCAGACAAGAAAATTCTTTGCTAGGCGCTGTTCCTTGCTGTTTGCCAGCCTGTGCTTTAGCAATTTTAGCTTGAAGCCCTTGTTGCCAGATTTTCAGATTCTGCATCTGCAAATAATCTTTTGATGCGCCGTCGCTTAAAAATTGCCGATTTTGTTCTAAATCCAGCACTTGTTGCCATTCCATGATCGCTTGATCAAATAAACCAAACTGAGCGTATACATCTCCCAGATGCTCGCGCACTTCAATAGCACCTGGCTCTTTTAAGGCTGCTTCACAGATATAAGTAAAGGCTTTTTCGTAATCTTGTTGCTGGTAATATATCCAGCCCAGCGTATCGATATAAGAAGCCTCATCTGGATAAACCGCCAACACCTCGCGCATCAATCTGTTAGCTTCCCCAAGCTTTATCCCTCGCTGGCTCCAGCTATAAGCCAAATTATTCATGGCAACAATATGACCGTTTTCTGCAGCTTTTTGATACCAATATTCTCCCTTTTCCAGATCTTGTGGCATCCCTAAGGCAAAATCGTACATATAACCAAGCTTAAATTGAGCCTCCACATCGCCCTGTTCTGCCAATGGCAAAAATCCCTTAAAAGCTGTGACGTAATCACCGTTCTCATAAGCCTTCTGCGCCTCATCATATCCAGCAAATGCAGGGTACGAAACGGCCATCATCAGCCAACATGCAAAAAGGCCGATTATCTTCTTCATCTTACCTACCTCTGGTGTTATAAGGATTCATATCATTTTTCCTATCCCATTTCCCTATAAGCTTATATCACAAAAATCACCCGGATAAAATAGGTTTGTGGTGCGCACATCTGTTTGACAATAAAATAATTTTCTCCTAGATTTTGGGTGTTAAGCTTTGCTTAGATCCCTTAGCATATGTCAGAGCAGCTGATATAATGAAATCGAAAATATTATGGGTGGGTTCAGGGAAGGATGATCCTTGGAACGTATCCGCCAAACTTTTGAGCAGAAAAATATCTAAATGAACCCCACGCCTACCAAGAGTTCTTTGCCCCATCGCATTGCTGATTTTTCAAGCCTTTGCCAAGCCCTTGATTATGCGGCTCAAGGAATCACTGGGTTCAATTTTTATAATGGCCGGGGGGAATTATATTCAACCCTTCCCTATCAAGCCTTACAAGCGGCAGCGGTAAAAACTGCAAAAGGAATGGTTGCCAAAAAAATCCCGATTGGCTCTCGGATTCTTATAATCGCCGATACTGTACCCGATTTTACCATTTTATTCTTCGCATGCCAATACGCCTCTTTAATTGCCGTGCCAGTTAATTTACCCGTAGGGTTAGGCGGTAAAGACAGTTATATTGCTGGCCTACGCCGACAGATACAGGATTGCGGAGCTTATGGGGCAGCAAGCCCTCAAGAACTCATCGAATTTCTAAAACTAGCCACCCAAGATTTAGATGTCAAAATGGTCGGTGCTTATCAAGACTTTATCTCTTTGCCCAACAATCAAGAAAATATTCGCCCGTGGTTGGGAAAAGATGATCCTTGTTATCTCCAATATTCTTCCGGCAGCACGCGTTTTCCTTGCGGCGTTGATTTACGCCAATCAAACGTTATGGCAAATATGTTTGCCATCAGCGCTCATGGGCTGCAAGTAAAAGCGGATGACCGCTCCTGCTCCTGGCTACCTTTATATCATGATATGGGGTTAGTTGGTATGCTTTTAAGTTCGTTGGCCAATCAATTATCAGCCGATTTTATTGCCACCCGCGATTTTGCCAAACGCCCTTTATTATGGCCTGAATTAATGGCGCGTAACCAGGCAACAATCTCTTACAGCCCAAGCTTTGGCTATGATTTATGTTTACGCCGGGCGATGACTGCCAATTTAACTGGTTTAGACCTGCGTTCCTGGAAAGCAGCTGGCATAGGGGGGGATATGGTGCAACCGGCTGTTTTGGAAGAATTTGGCAGTTTTTTTGCCCCCTATGGTTTTCAAAAAACATCTTTTGTCCCTAGTTACGGCATGGCAGAAACTACCTTAGCCTTATCTTTCAGCCCCTTGGGGCAAGGCGCTAAAACAGATTATGTGGATCGTTTGGCCTTGGCAGATCATTCGGTGGCCAAAGCGGTTCCTCAATCACATCCCAACAAAAGGGCTTTTATTATTTGTGGGCGGGCCTTACCCCTTCATGAAATTCATATCCGCAATGAACAAGGCGAACGGTTAAAAGACCGCCAATTAGGCAAAATATTCGCCAAAGGCCCAAGCGTCATGCACAGTTATTTTCAAAAACCTTTGGAAACCAAAGCTGTTCTATCGGCCGACGGTTGGCTGGATACAGGTGATTTGGGATATAGACTTGGTGATGAAATTGTCATCACGGGACGCAGCAAGGATCTCATTATTATCCATGGGCGCAATATTTGGCCCAAAGATATTGAATGGGCTCTTGAAACGTTACCGGATATTAAAAAAGGCGATACCGCAGCCTTTGCCATTCAAATGGAAAATAACGAAGAAAAAATTGTTGTTTTGGTGGAATGCCGTCTGCAAGACCCACTTCTGATGCAGCAATTGGTCCATGAGGCCACAGCGGTTCTCCGCCGCACCTGCGCGGCTGATGGCCTGGTAGTATTGGTCCCGCCCCGCAGCCTGCCGCACACATCATCAGGGAAACTAAGCCGGTCAAAGGCTAAAGCCAATTATTTAGCAGGCCATTATCAACCGACTAGTCGATCTTCGTGACCGGCCGTTTAGTAGCCGTGACCGGCGGCACCGGTTTTATCGGCAGTCATTTAGTCCGTTTACTACATGAGCAGGGTTGGCGAATCAGGATTCTTAGCCGACGCTTACCCCTTCATCCCTTACTGGCCAATAGCCGGTTTGAAGTGGTGATTGGGGATATGGGAAACCAACGCTCCCTCCACCAATTGGTTAAAGGCTGTTCACTGGTCATCCATGCCGCAGGTTTAGTCAAGGCAGCTAAAGCTGAGGATTTTTTTCGGGTCAACCACCAGCAGACCAAGGCTTTTGCAGAAATCGTCCAGCATGAATGTCTGGAAGGTCGCTTTATCTTTATTTCTTCCCTAGCGGCACGGGAAAAATTATCTGTTTACGGTCTTAGTAAATTTTATGCTGAGGAAGATTTGAAAAAAATAACCGGGCTTCAAACAACCATTATCCGGCCACCGGCCGTATATGGCGAATTTGACCAAGAAATTTTACCCCTAATCAAGTTAGTAAACAAAGGTTTTGGGCTAATCTTAGGCAGCACAAAATCTAGGTTTTCCCTCATTCATGTGCATGACCTGGCTCGTTTTATTGCCCATATTGCGAATGATCCCGAAGCAGTCCACAAAAGCTTTGAGCCAGATGACGGCAAAAAAGGGGGATATTTGTGGATTGACATGATCCGTGAAATAGCCCGAATTTTGCATCAAAAAACATCTGTCTGTTTTACGAATCCCAGCCTGGTTGCTGAAAAGTTACGCTGTCCTTGCAGCCATGATGCAAGGGATTAAACCTGACATCAATCAATATCTTAGGGCATGGAAAAATCCGTGAAATTCTGCATCCCGATTGGGTTTGCCATTTTCCGGAAACAAGTTGGCCGAAAGGGTGGCAACCCCACATCCCTCTTTCTGAGGGATTAACCCGTACAATCACAGCCTACCGGCAGATGGGCTGGCTATAAAAATCTACCTCAATAAGCGCAGAGGGGTTCGATCAAGCTACCGCCATTCTAGCAAGAGGCTGACCCGTAAAATAACTGATTTTATCTGCGACCTGCTTGACAATTTCCACGACTTTTTGCAACTGATCCTGCTGGTGAGCGCTGCAAATGCTAAAACGCAGTAAAGCCGTTCCCATAGGGGTTGCCGGTGGTAAAGCCATATTTGCATAAACGCCACTGCGCAACAACATTTGCCAGAAACGGAACCCCGTTTCCGGATCAGGCATATAGATTGGAACAACCGGACTTTTGGTGGTACCTAAACGGAACCCCAATTGCTGCAGATGATGATAGAAAAATTCAACATTCTGCCACAGACGAAGCCTTAGCGCAGGCTCTTGTTCTACAATTTTTAGTGCCGCCCGTACAGAAGCCATCGTTGCTGGCGGCAAGGACGCAGTAAACATATAAGGACGGCATGCCAAGCGCAAATATTCAAATTGGGGATGGTCGGATACGCAAAACCCCCCAACGGCTCCCAAACTTTTACTAAATGTCCCAACCACAAAATCAATATCGGCCTCAACCCCATCCTCTTGGCATAGGCCACGACCAGTTTTGCCCAGCACACCCATGGAATGGGCTTCATCCACTATAATGTAGGTATTAGCATATTTTTTCTTCACTGCCACAAAATCAGCCAACGGGGCCTTATCCCCGAGCATGCTATAAATACCCTCAATAACAATAATCTTATTGCCAGGTTTGTCCTGCAGGGAAAGCAACCGGCGGTTCAGATCTTTCGCATCATTATGGCGGAAACGAATGACCGTAGCACTCCCCAGTTTTGCTCCATCGTAAATGCTGGCATGTGAATCAGCATCAAGCAACAAGAAATCATCCGGGCCTGCCAGGGTTGAAATAATGCCTAAATTAGCCTGGTATCCGGTTGAAAAAACCATGCAATGTTTTTTATCGTAAAACTTGGCCAAATCATCTTCCAAGCCCTGATGGTCAGCATAGCTGCCGTTGGCAATCCTGGAACCGGTAGTACCCGTCCCTGATTCCCGTACCGCTTTAATGGATGCCTCTTGGCAACGCTTATCAAAGGTCAACCCCAAATAATTGTTGGTTCCCATCAAAATCGTATGCCGACCTTCAATTATCGCTTCCGTTTGTGACAATATTTGTTGCATTTTTACGGTGAATGGACTATCGCCCGAAGCCTTCAACCGCTGGAATTGCTGCTGTATATTTTGGAACCTGTCAAATAACCCCATGTTCAACCCCTTAGCCTTCTGCGGCCAGTTTAATTATAACATTCGCCAAATCATCCACCGTTTTAATCTCCGGCATCAGGTTAAGCGGTATGGTAATGTCAAATTTCTCTTCTAAATCCATCATCAAATCCATAACCCCTAAAGAATCGAGGTTCAAATCAGCTGATAAATCAGTTTCAAGTGTGATGCTTTGAGCTATTGATGATTTGTCATAACACGCCAAAATATCGACAATTTGTGGCAATATCTGATCTATAAGCAGTGCCGGACGGGACAATTTCTTACTCTACATCGTTTCTAAATTAATTATTACGTTGGCATTATAATATTTTACGTCCTTCATCTTATGCCAATAGACTAATGAATAAAAATCACAATTTATGACAATTTATTACAAAGCCTTATTTACCCCAAAAACAGAAGCTTTTTTGGATGCCACGAACATCATTGCGGCCAGAATAAAGTTCATTCTTTCTCCATTTTTTTTTGTTTGCGGTGCCTACCATAAAAACGGGTTAGTAACACCGGCAGTGATAAAAGAGGATGACGTATGTTCCAAGCGGACACTGGGATATCAATACCGCTATGCCTTTTTATTTTCCATAACGCATAAGGAAGTGCCCCTTGAAATGTAAACAAAGCCTTAATCAGGCGCAGAACATTTAGCGCTTTCCCCACCAAACGCCGGCTGAACCAACCCAATTTATTCACAGAACGTTTCAGATATTGCTGGCTTGTCGAAGATCCAGCTTTCACAAAATAATTTTCTTCCCTGTTATGGGCGATAATAGTGGGGAAGCCTTTAAAGGCGGCCGTGGTTAACAAGTCATAATATTCTTGTGATCGTTGATATAACTGCGTAGTACGATTATTCTTTTCAACGCGGATTTCCGCTTTATAAGTTTGCTGGAACCCCGAAACCCAAAGAAGTGCAGGGGAAAAGACTTGCGGCACCAGCGGCAAGCTATGACCAATCATCGCGATAACCGCTTGCGATAAAATCGCGATAATCTTTTGCCTGACAGTTTCATCAACAGCAAAAACCAAGCGTACAGGCTGGCAAAAACGTGCCCATAAAGCGGATTGCAGGCTATAGCCAGCATTGCCCCGACGAAATTGTTCTAGGCTGATGACGGCGTATTTAGCCCTTATTAATTGCCCCTCCCACTTTAACTCGATATAATATACATTGGGCGGTAACAACCAGTTAGCAAAAGCCTGAACTTTATTTTGGTACATCCCTGTATAGCCTGGTACCAAGACGTAAAAGTCGAATAAATTGTCGCCTAAATTTTGGCTTTGCTGGTCGATATTCCAAAGGCAGGATCCGTAAAATAAAATCCCCAGGACGCTCGGATAATATTCTTTTAAATAGTCCCTAAAAACTCCAACCGCCGGATGAGATGGCTTTTCCATCTCTTGCTGGATCAAGGAATATAATTCGGTTTTTTGGGTAGGATCTTTCATGGATTTATGAAACAACAAACGGGATCATGGGTGAAGTTACCAGTTCAATTGGATGAACATCTGAAACAGGTATCTCTTCGCCATCAAAAAAACTAGGGCAATTAATCCCCACGACTATTTTGCCGGTTCTACCACTCTGATAATCATGCTTAATCATCCATGCTGTTGGCCGTCCACGCAAAATTGGCCATATAGCAAAAAGCCAACGAAAGGCCGGAAAGGGCACCGATAAATAACGGATAGCCCCTTCCCCCTTCCCCCAAAAAACTTTCAAGCCAAAACTCATCCGGCTTAAAGTGGTTGCCAGAAAAAGGGTCTGGTTTGATAGGATAGGCAACTGATCTTCAAGGGTAATTTTTGCTGGATATCCTTGATACAAAGGTTGTTCCTGATCAATGGTTGAACCCCACCCGATAGTCATTTTGACCGCCTGCCATACACTTCGCACCAGGGGTAAAAGGACAGATAGCGTTGATTTTATGGTTTTGGTACGCATATGTTGGCGGCTGCTGATGGTGGCACTTGTAAAGGTAGCCGTACCAAAAAAGAACCCTATTTTAGGAACAGCAATGGCGGCATGGGTTAAAACCATAGCAGGCTTTGCTAGGACATTGAGTTTTGTTAACCCCTGTTGATAGATTTTTTCAAGCAATTGGGTCACAGATATTTTGAGACCTAATTCACCGGCAATGAGATTCGTCGTGCCCCCAGTCATTAAGGCCAATAAAGGCAGCTTAGAAAAGCCGGTTTTCTGGTATAAAAGGCTCAAGATATGGTGGATTGTGCCATCACCACCATTTAAAATAATTAGATCAGGCTTGTCTTGGATGATCTGATTAATGATATCTTTTAATTCGCGAAGATGGGGTGGGATATAGTGGGTAACACCCGGATAAAAACGCAAAATATGGCACAATTCCGCCAAATGGTTGGATGACCGGTTGCGCCAGCTATGCGGGTTACTGATAACCGCAACCTCCGGACTCACTCGGTTAGCCATGATGACAAAGGATTCTTTTTGTTTTTTGCTAACTGCGCCTGTACCAGCCGCACCAAATGGAACAGCAAAGAAAATACAGTCCATATACCAACCCAGACTAAGCCCCATTCAGGCCGGTCGAATATCATGAAAGCCGTTAAAATCAGAAGATTGGGGTTGCGGCGTGCCGTTATCAAACGGAAAAAAGAATCAGCCCGTTGCCAAACATGAATATGCATCCCAAAAACCCGGACAAAGTACCCCTCAATTAGGCGTTGCACCAAGTAACCACCCAAAATGCAGAATAGCAGCAGGTCGGCTCCAACCCAGGGGAAATTTAATTGATAAACGTTAAGTACCCCGTACCACCAAGCCCACCACCAGAAAGGAGGATGGATTAAATCAATGCCATGATCAAAAATGTCGCCTAGCCGCGAAGAAGTTAAGGTGACGCGCGCCAGCTTCCCGTCAACCGTATCCAATAGAGTCATGATCCATCCAGCAATCAGTCCTTCAGCAAATAACCCCTTATAAAACAGCCATGTGGCCAGCAGCATAAGTAAAAAACCAATACTGGTGATACTATTTGGGGTTAATCTTAAAAAAGCTGATAATCGGGTTAATGGTAAAGCAATGGGCGGCCAAATATACTTGGTAACAATATCAGTTATCCCTTTATAAGAACCATCAAACATGATCTTTTCAATTTCATGCTTTGGTACCACACCAACTTTTAAAACATAGGGAACGTATTTTTTCCGCAATTTCCGATGATATTGTTGTGCCATCTCAACGGCTTGACAAAAGCGCATTTCACCATGCTGGCCTAGGTGAATATCTCTTTTTAATAGCAACGCTTGTAATTCTTCAAGACTGCAGCTTTTGAGGTAAGCGGCGACTATGACAAAACCCATTTCCTCTTGCGCTATCAAAACTGTATTGGGCTTACCTACCAACGCGTCAAAAGTGACCTGGTCAATAATATATTGTCCGTTCATCAAAAGCACCTCACCCGGCACTGTTGACAACCCGCCAAAATATTCTACCAACTGGCTTTTATCTCCAACCATACGCATTTCGGCCTTGCCAACTGGTTTCATTAAGCGTTGCCAACGATCTTTAGGGGTCAATCCCCAAACCTTAAGCGAAGAACTATGAAAAACACATGCAGAAATCGTTGACGCAGATAGATCATCCATCAATAAAAATCTTCCCATAAATCACAGAAAAAAATCAAAAACTTGATAACAAGCATTTCGCCAAACATACCGGAAATTTATGATTATTCAATCAATTTTTTAGGTAACACATCTGGATTAAGATCCAGGACAAAGCTTATCTTCCTCAAGATACTCATGAAATTGGTCTCGGTGTAATCTGAATCTGAGCGCTTACCGGAGACCTGGTACGTGAATAAACACTTTTGTAAACCCTTTTCTGATCATTGCTAACTCCACCTGATCGCCATGAAAACTTATTTTGTCTCAAAAATATCCTTTCTTTACATCATAAGATAAAATCGAAACGAGCTCACCCTGGTGTGTTTTCAAGCTAGCGTGTTCATCCGAAAAATGACATGCCCAAGACATAACTAACGTTAACATTACCCTATCCGGAGCTAATGATAAGCCAGGCGTTTATAATCAAATAATATCTTGCGTTAAAGGCGTAATTATTAGATGATTCAGATATGTATCGCTTGGCTCATTTATCCGACCTTCATTTGCCTCTTCATCTCTCAAACCCTTTTTCTTTATTGAATAAAAGGTTAATCGGCTTCCTATCCTGGCAATTCAACCGTCGGCATATCCATTTAAACACTGTCCTGGAAAGCTTGAAAACCGACCTGCACCAACAACGGCCGGATCATGTGGTGATCACAGGTGATATCGTCAATATTTCCTTGCCAAAAGAATATGAAAATGCTGCCAGCTGGTTAGAACAATTGCAAGATCCCGAACATTTAAGTGTTATACCGGGCAATCATGATTTTTACACGCACGTCCCCCCTGATCAATCGTTCAATTGCTGGAGAAGCTATATGCAGGGTGACATAGGCCACAATCATGCAACCGATCAAGCGGTGACTTTCCCTTATGTGCGCCAACGGGGGCCTTTGACGATCATCGGCATATCGACCGCTTGCCCCATGCCACCTTTCAGTGCTGCAGGCCTGATCGGCGGCTGTCAATTGGAAAAGCTTGAGCAGATTTTATCAGGTTTATCAGGGCAAGATTATTGCCGGATTATTTTAATGCACCATCCCCCCTTTTCCAGTGACCGCCATAAACGCAAACAATTAAAAGATATTCAGCCCTTTCTTGAAATAGTCCGTAGGCATGGGGCTGAATTGATCTTGCATGGCCATATGCATGTTTCTTCGTTGCGGACGGTCGATGGCCCTGCTGGTGACGTGCCTGTCATTGGCGTGCCCTCTGCCTCCGCCAGCCTTAAAAACCCCAAAGGTTATGCACGGTATCATCTATACGAAATTTCAAAGTCGCCCGAGGGTTGGAATATCCATGTGCATGTCCGCGGCTTATCCCAGAACTTATTATCCCCCTTTATAAAGGAAGGCAATTTTGATATTGTCGTCCCGGTATCACACTGACACCCCATGAATGGGTAACCTTTACAAACACTATAATGGATAAAAACAGTATATATGAATGCAACTTTGCTTAAGTTCGGTTACCCGGATACAACCATTATAGCTTATCATTATTGGCTGGTTTTATTAAGGCGGCCCCAAATAACCCTTGGCAGCTTGGTCATCGCTGCCCGCAGTGACCAGACCCAGTTATCAGAAATGCCCCATGATGCTTTTAGCGAATTATCAACCGTTATCAAGGCTATAGAGACCACTTTAAAAAAACTATGGAATTATGATAAATTGAATTATCTGATGTTGATGATGGTTGATCCCCACGTCCATTGGCATGTCATCCCGAGATATCAAAAACCCCTCCAATGGCTTGGCCAAAGTTTTTTAGACACTTCCTGGCCAAGGCCGCCCGACCTTTCCTTATCTTTGGTCCTGACGACTGAAATAGAACAAGAATTAATTTTTAAATTTCAGAACTCTTGGTGTTGATAATGTCGGATCAATCTGTCTCGCTTGCCACTGACTTTCAAAAAAGGCCCGTTCGTTCTTCCCTAATCTTGAATAAACAGATTTTACGTGATCTGTTTTGGCCGCTGACTGGTTCGATTAGTATTGCCTTAATTGCCTTACTATTAGAAAGACTGTTGCGGTTGATGGACATGGTCATTAGCAAAGCTGGGCCTTTTTATGTGGTTGCCCAGATGCTTGGCAATTTAATCCCACATTATTTAGGCATCGCCATTCCTGCCGCTTTTTTTATAAGCTTAATGTTTGTCAGCATGAAATTAACCCATTATGGGGAATGGGACGCAATCCAATCATTAGGGGTTGGATTATCGCAATTGCTAAAACCTCTCATGGGCATTGCAGTCATTCTAACAATCATCACTTTTATCGTGACAGGTTATTTGCAACCTCATACACGCTACGGCTACCGGTCGCTCGTTTATCTGATTAATCAAAGCGCTTGGAATGCCGCCCTAGAACGAGGTAGCTTTTTCTTCGGGTTACCAAACACCGTCATTACGATCGATAACACGCGTATTTTTCATGATGAACAGGGGGATGGGCAGGAAATTGTAGGGATTTTCATCCGCGAGACCCCCCCCCATCAAAACAAAACTACTATTACAGCTGAGAAAGCCCAAGTGCTTCGTACGGCATCTGGAGATCAACTGATCATCCGGTTGGAAAACGGCCTGCGTTTGACTACAGGCAGCCAGGGACAAATGGATTTATCATCTTTTTCCACTTTCCGGTTACCGCTTAATTTCTCAGCAGTTGGGGAAGAATTCCGTGATCGGGGTAGTAAAGGCGGGGAGCGTGAGCTAACCCTTATTGAGTTAATTGATTTATTGCCATCCCCACCTGCACCCTTATCAAAGAACAAAATAATTGCTGAAATTCATGGGCAGATTATCCGCAACCTCAGCATTTTAATATTGCCTTTTTGGGCCCTGTCCTTCGGGATGACATCACATCGCCGAAAACCCGGAATCGGGGTTATATTAGGGTTGGTTGTGATCGTACTTTATAACCAATTGATTGAATTAGGGTATAACCTGGTTGGCACATCGGGGCTATCGCCCATCTTGGGGTTGTGGCTGCCGTTTTTAATTTTTGGATCGCTGGGGATGTGGATTTTTTATTTAAGCGCCTACCGCCCGGGATTTAGTATTATCAGTGTTTTGGTTGATCGCACACCTTTCATAAAACGTTTCTTGGCTCATTGATAAAGGATACGGGATGAAAACGCTGCGTTGGTATCTATTTAAACTGCACCTTACATATATTGCTGTAGCTTTAATTTTTCTGACTAGCTTATTTTTGTTATTGGATATTTCCAATAATGCTGACAGGGTTTTAAGCCAGCATCAACATCATATATCAGCTTTGGGAAAATATATCCTGCTCACCATTCCCAATATCGGAATGCTGATGATGCCTTTTTCTATCTTGCTTGCCAGTTTGTTGTTTTTATCACGTTTATCGCAGAACCGCGAAATTATGGCTGCCAAAGCATGTGGGATTGCTTTCCACCAATTTTTTCTATCTTTAATGCCTGCAGGCATTTTGATGATGGTTTTATTTTTCTTAGGCGCAGATAAATTAGTACCCTATACCGCGCAAGAACTAACTTCTTGGGAGCAACAATCTTTTGAGTCAAGCGATAAGTTGATTTTTGAGGTTCCCCTTGTCAAAAGTTTGTGGCTCAAAGAAGGCAATGATTTTATTTCGATAGAAAATGTGTACGCTGAGGGGACTTACTTAACAGACATTACGATTTTTAAGCGTGACAAAGACAGCAGGCTTTTACAACAAATAACTGCTGCAACCGCCTCATGGCAACCGCATCAAGGGTGGATATTGCAAAACGGGCAAGTTTTTAATACAGAGATCCGCAGCCAGAATATTGGCTACAAAGCAGATCCATTTACAGAAATGGCCTGGTCCACCACCTTAAAACCAAGCAATATTAAGGAAATTTCTAAAACCGGCAGCGACTTGACCCTTTCCGAACTTTATCGTTTCAGCCAGCCTACCTCAATCGGGTTTAATCCCCTTTATTATTATGAAAGTTGGTTTTATCGCCGTTTATCCAGTCCATTTATGTGTTTGATCATGATCTTATTGGCTTCCACCGCCGCCCAACTATTACCCCGGAAAACGAATATCGCTCAGAATTTGATCATTGGGGTTGGATTAGGATTTTCTTATTTTGTCATTGACGGAATTATGTTGACTTTTGGGCAATCCGGCATTTTATCGCCCTTAATAGCCGCCATCAGCCCTTTGGGTATTTTTGGGGCTATCGGTCTTTGGGGTCTTATGCGCAATGATGCATAACATGTTATCTTGTATTTTTTAAATGTCAGGGACGGTTTACGATGGCCGCTAATTATAATGATTGGCTAGGGTATAAAATTGAAGAATGGCGCTTAGGTTTTATTAAAATTTTGCTGCCTTTGCGCCCGAACCATTTGAATGCTTTGGATATTCCCCATGGCGGCATTTTATGTTCGTTGCTGGATATAGGTGCTGGGTTATCGGGCATTTTTCAAGCAGAAGGTCTGCCAAACAAGAACCGGCGAGCCTTGACGATTGCATTGACCAGCCAGTTCATCCGCCAAGCACCTTCAACCGGTACGCTCAGCGTCATTGGCCAGCAATTGGGTGGTGGCAAAAGAATTTTCTTTGCCTGTGCCCATATATTTGATCAGGAACAACAGCTAGTCGCCAAAGGCGATGGCACCTTTAGATATCTTGAGACTATCTAATGGTGGTTACAACAACGACAGCACAAAACAGCCCAATGGCACCCTAGCGCTTTTCAATCTTGATAGGTAAGTATTTGCTCGAACGGCCAAGCGATTGACTTTAAGGAACCTAGCACCTGCCAAGGTTAGTAATAAGTGCCTTGATTTTTGATGATAAAATCGGCGACCGGTTAAGATGAAGAAACAGTCGCAACCTCAACGGTAGGCTGGGCACAGTCAAGTAATTGCTGGCATAAATGACGCAAGGCAGAGCGGTTGGTTTGGATCATATGCTCCCCTAATAACTTTAATTCGCGGATATTTTCGGCACTGGCATCATCTAATTCTTCATTATTATCCAATCTGGCCTGGAAACGGTAATATTGCCGCCTTCCGTGGGCTGGAGTGTGCAACAAGATACTTAACTGATGATCAACCATATCGCTGGTGCCATCACACATCAAGGTAAAAACCTGCTGGCCCCAATGAGCAGCGCCCCAATCTTTGGCTTTATCATAGGGCAATCGCCTAGTAAGCTCCCCGGTGCCTAAAGAAACCAACAAGAAATTATTATTATTAGGATATCGCTGTTTTGCTTCAATATAGGCGCACATGGCTGGATTATTGGCAAAAACCCCGCCATCAATCAAGGCATAATAATCGCTTGGCCCATCTACCTGCAATAAGGCTGGCTCAAAATAGGTGGGAGCCGCAGTCGCTGCACGGATAATGTGTTTGACCGCGAAATCATATTGGGGATTTTGCCGCGCCGCGCTACTTTTGAAAAAAAGCGGCAAGCGTCGCTCTATTTCATAAGAAGCGATCATCAAATCCGTTAAAGATTCGCTTAATTTTGAGTCTCCAAAATAATCTTCTAACACGCTTTCCAAGCCAACGGCTGAATATTTACCCTCAGCCAAATTCCCAACGGCACGGATTTTTTTCCAAAGGGTCCTTGAAAAAACCCTTCTGCCGTCAGCCTCATAAAGTTGGACGATATCGCGCGCGGTATACTTGTTCTTTTTCCCAGAGATATCCCCAGACGGCAGGCTTAGGGCGGTTGCTAAAATAGCACCCGTTGAAGTTCCAGCAACCAAATCGAAAAGGTCAGAAATTGGTTTGCCGGTGCGTTGTTCAATTTCAGACAAAATCAAAGCAGGGATAATGCCGCGAATCCCCCCCCCGTCAATCGATAAGATACGCACAGGCCTGTTTTCTGGTAGCATGTGAATAGGTGAAGACCCTGCCGACGGGGGATTTGGCGAATTGGCAGAGCGCAAACCAGATCCTTCCGTATCCTGATATGTTTTGTGTAACAGGGCGTCTATAGGCATAAATCTTATAACCTGCTAATTGTTGGAATAATTGTTACAAATTTATATTTGGGTAACAATTGCGATCCTATTTATTCTTGAAGCTATTGGCACTATTATTCTACGTGATATTAATATAATTAATTGAAATAATAAACTAGTGTTTTTTAAGTGATGTTTTTTTAGCGAAATACAAAAAATCAAATAAATTAGCCGTCATTAAAATTGTTTAGGGAAATATTTTTTTCCCGTATTACGTACAGTAAGTGATAAAGGATTAGTCAATTTCACCGCAGCAATTTTAAACTGATATCCAGATTATAGGCAATTTTATACTTGTTACATAAAGGAATATGGATCATGCCAATATCGTTTCCACACCTTGCCTACCCGCAAAAACCAAGAAAAGAATTTGGGCTTTCCCTGGTCTTTTTCTTTCTGGTCTTTTTTCTCCTGGCCTTTATTTTTGTTTTACCTGCAGCCCAGGCCCAGCAAGCGCAAACATACCGGGTTGGTATTTTGGTGCCCTTAACCGGTTTTTTGGCGTTAGAGGGGGAAAGCCAACGCAACGGCGCGTTATTGGCTCTCGAAAACCCGCCAGCAGCCCTTAAGCAGGCAGGCATCGCCCTTGATTATGAAGTTTTTGATACCGGATCCAACCCCGAAGGGGCAACCCTGGCTTTCAACCGCTTGCTTCGCCATAAAAATTTGGTAGCAATCAGTGGGCCAATTTTGGGTACGCAGATGTTGGCGATCTTGCCCCTTGCCCGCGACGCGGCCATCCCCCTGTTGACTATTTCAGGCACTGCCTCCTTACCCAACAAGGGAACCCTTGGGTCTTCCGGTTTTTTCCGGGCGATAGCTTGGTCAAAAACATCCAAGTAAGATATGCGGTTGAAGAAAGAAAATTAACGGAACCGGTCATCCTTTATCAAACCACTGCTTACGGTCAAAGCGGGCTTGGGTATTTACAACAATATTTTCAAGCAAAAAATATTGCGGTTTTGGAAGCCGTGGCAATCGACCCCAACACACGGGATTTAACCCCCATTTTGTTGCGCTTGATGGAAAAGCATCCCGACAGTTTTATTGTGCAGTTACATGCAGCCTCTAATGCTTTGCTGATCCAACAAGCAAGACAAATGGGCATTGGACTGCCAATCATTGCAGGATCAGCAATGCACCAGCCAAGCACGGCAGCGCTTCTATCACCCAAAGAATTGGCCAATGTTTGCGCAGAAACCGGTACGGCGCCGCTTGCAGATCAGCGCCCTGACGTGCAAGCCTTTGTTACTGCCTACCAAAAACGTTTTAACCGCCAACCCGATGCTTTCGCCTTGGCTCAATATGACGCTCTCCAAATGCTGATGCAGGCATTGGCCGCAACGGCTTCTGAAACCCATCTGGGCGATCCAAGCCAATCCATTGTGAGGGTAAGGCGGCAAATTCAACATTTTTTAACGACCACCCCTTTTCAAGGGGTCGGCATGCGCTATGTGGCAGACAATCAAGGAAATATGGCCCATTCGGGGTTAATTATTTGTTACGATGGGAACAGCCGGTTGCCCATAGTGGTTCAACGTTATGAATAAAAGATATTCTATTTTTCTTAACTTCGACATGATGGGCATGGTATGGGAATAGCCCAAACGTTGATCCTTCATTTCCTCAGCCTTGGCTGTATTTATACATTGGCAGGAATTGCTTTTGTGTTTTTGTTAAACAGCACCCGCAGCATCAATTTTGCTTATGGCGAAATGTTGGTAGCGGCAGGCCTGGTGGCTGCTTTGCTCGGATCAACCGAAAATTTTCCTTGGCCGCTGCTCGTGATATCGATTACAGTTTTTGTGACCCTAGCTTTGGTAGGATTAGCCGCTGTTTTTTATTTTCCCCTCAGAAACCGTCCCCCAGAGGCGATTTTCCTCAGCAGCATCGGGATCGGCATGGTGATCCAGAACCTCTTGGTGACAGGGCTTGGTGCTGCCCCCAGACGTTTATATATTGATAGTTTTGTCCAATCTTGGTCAATGGGCGGGTTTATCTTGCCCCTGCATTTTATTATGCTGTTCCTGACCACCTTCCTGATTATTGGTGCGCTTTATTATTTTTTATCCTACAGCCGTTTGGGCTTGGGTGTCCAAGCCGTTACCCAAAACCCAGACCTGGCCATGATATTTGGCATCCGTCCGTTACACACCGCTATTGCCAGTTTTATAATTGCAGGGTTGCTAACCGCTATTGCCGCTATATTCCTCAGCCAAAACTCTTTCTTGGCACCTGAGCAAGGCAACGATTTGCTATTAAAAGCCTATATGCTGACGATCATCGGCGGTTGGGGCCGTGTATACGGATTATGGCTGGGTGCTTTTTTATTGGCTTTCCTTGAAACAATCTTAGCTTTTTGGCTTTCCTATCCTTTAACGCCCATTGTTATTTATGCTTCCCTCATTATCCTCCTGGTCTGCCGTCCGGGCGGAGTATTGCAGGAAAAGCAAGGACAGCGGATGTAATGCAGGTTAATTCCAAAAAATCCACCAGGCTTTATCAGTTGATCGGCGGCGGCCTCATCAGCTTATATTTGATTTTTTCTGCGGTGATGGTCGGCTGGGGAGATTATCTTTTTTTAATCCTGATAATCGCCGGTTGCCAATCCCTATTGGCCATCAGTTTTCAGCTTACCTACGGCATGGCTGGCATGCTTTCTTTAGCGCAGGTTGGTTTTTTCGGCCTCGGCTCCTACCTTTCCGCTTTCATCAGCCTGTATCTTTCCACAGATTTAGTCTTGCATTTTTTATTGATCAGCCTGGTTGTTGTGCCGCTGTCTTACCTGCTGATCTTGCTATTTTCTTCTTTTTCATCCCACAGCTTTGCCTTGGCAACCCTGGCTTTTAGCGAATTGCTGTACCTTTTAGCTATTCACCTGCAATCCTGGACAGGTGGCGCCAATGGCCTATACAACTTACCTTCCCTGACCTTGCTGGAGTGGACGATTGATGATGGGTTGCCCTTGCTGGTTTTAGTATGGCTACTGGTCAGCATAGCCCTAATGGTGGCAATGGGGTTAAAAAGCGGCTTGAAAGGTTTTCTTTGGCAATGGTTGGAAAAAGACCGGATGGGGTCAGAGAATTTGGGTGTCCCCTATCATTCCTTACGGGTGATTGCTTTCACAACGGCTGCTGTTCTTGCAGCTGTCGGCGGCCTTTTGCAAAGCCAAAGCGTGAAAGTGATATCGCCCCAATTATTGCAGTTGCCGGGAATGATATTTTGCTTGGTTTGTGTGGTACTGGGCGGCAAAAAAAGTAGTGTTGGCAGCGTTATCGGGGTACTGGTTTTGTCTTTTGCCAATGAGTGGTTGCGCGATTTTGAAGAGTATCATCTTGGTTTTTATGGGTTGTTATTAGTACTTTGTATTCTACTGTTGCCGAATGGATTGGTGGCAGATAGGAAAGCCAAAGCTGCCATCCCTACACCTGAAACCCCTCCTTTGCTCCTTGCCGCTTCAGCCCCACAACCAACCACCAGCTTTCCTTCTTTATCCTTACAGAATGTGGGTAAAAGATTCGGAGGGGTGCATGTCCTGGAACATTTGTCTTTTACCCTTCAGGGTGGACATATATTGGGGATTATTGGCGCCAATGGATCAGGCAAAACCACCCTTATTAATATTTTGAGCGGAGCAGAACATCAATACCAAGGCAACATTCGCTGGAACGGCAAAAATTTAGCCGCCTTGCCTTTGCTCCACAGGATAAAAACGGGGATTGTCCGTAATTTCCAATCCACCCAACGACTCTCAGGCATCAATGTACTTGAATATATTGCTTTGGCCTACCGGATAGCCGAGCCCACCAGCTTGCGGTGGCCCTCGGTCTTGAATCCTTGGTATAACAGGAACCGGGACAGTCGTGATCTTTCAAAAGCCTTAACCTTTCTTGAGAAATGGGGCCTTAGCCCCTGGCAAACTATGCCTGTTACCGATCTTAATTCCAGCCAAGCCCGTCTGCTTGAAATCTTACGCACGGCCATTTTTAAGCCGCGGTTGCTATTGCTGGATGAACCCATGGGGAATCTTGCGGAACCAGAACAATTGGTATTGCAGCTTTATCTTAAAGAACAGCAACGGCAAGATTGTATCATTATCATTGCCGATCACCATATCCCCTGGTTGTTTGGCTTAGCCGATCAAATTCTATGGTTGGGTGAACCAAGCCCGTCCCGCTTGCAGCAAGCGCCACTCCCCAGCCCACTGGAATTGCAACGAAATGAGCTGTTCCAGCAGTTTTTTGCTATCTCCCCGATTGGTAGCGCATCCCCATGAAGTTAGATATCCAGAATCTGCGTTTAGATCCAGCCATTCCCCCCTTGGCCCCAGTTTTTTGCACCCGCCCCGCTATTATCCATGCAGTTGGTGTCAACGTCTCTTTGTTTTTCCAAGCCATCATGGGGTTGATTGCCCCTTCTCAAGGCTCGATTACTTGGAACAATACGCTTTTATCCCAAGATCGCCAAATCCATCAAAGCATTTGGCAAAGATCACGTCTGGGTATCCGCTATTTGCCAAGCCCCAGGCAAATATTCCGCGGATTGTCGGTTGAACAATCTCTGAAATTGGCGATCCTCCCCAAAATTGATAGCCATCTCGACGCCCTTCAGGAAATTTATGCGCAATTACCCATCTTGGCTGCCAATAGGCAACGCCAGGTTTGGCAACTATCCGGCGGCCAACAGCAAATTTTGGCAATCGCCTGCTGTTTGATTGGCCATGCACAACTGCTTTTGCTGGAGGATCCCCTGGCAGGATTAAGTATCCCCTTGCAGCAGCAAGTATGGCAATTGCTGCTTTCCCACGTTCAACAGAAACAGGCTTTGGTCATTTTGTCATCGATGCAAGCCCTTTATCCACAAGACTCATCCGACTTCCCCACCATCTCTTTTCAACAATGGTCATTAACGGATCCCTTACAATTGGGGTAAAGACAATCAAGCCTTTATTTCCTATAACATCTGGACAAAAAAGCCTTTGCCCTGTAAACAATTGCTTAAAATCGGAGAAATTTCATGCAACCTAGTAGCTTGATCCTTGATATCAACCAAACAACCGCCCGCTTATTGTTGGAGATTGAGGCGGTGTATTTACGCCCGCAACAACCTTTTATTTTAACATCTGGACGCGCGAGCCCAGTTTACGTAGATTGCCGCAAAGTCATTGCTTTCCCAAGAGCACGGCGCAAGATTACCGAAATGGCCGTGCAGCTGATTGCAGAAAAAATAGGGCTTGAGAGCCTGGATGTCATCGCGGGCGGTGAAACGGCAGGCATCCCTTACGCCGCCTGGATTGCCGATGCTTTATCCTTACCGATGGCTTATATCCGCAAGCAACCGAAAGGTTTCGGTCGCCAATCACAGATTGAAGGAGTCATAAGGCCGGGCAACCGTTGTCTGCTGGTTGAGGATTTAGCAACCGATGGTAGAAGCAAGGTTAACTTCATCGAAGCCCTCAAAGCAGTTGAAGCCAACATTCAACATACTTTCGTCGTGTTCCATTACGGCATATTTCCTGAAAGCCGTTCTGTACTGGCCAATTTGCATGTCCAGCTGCATGAACTAGCAACCTGGTGGGATATTTTGGCCGTGGCTGAAAAAGACGGGCGCCTGGTTGGGGAAGACAGCAAGATTGTCCGGGCATTTTTAGAAAACCCGGAAGGTTGGAAGGCACCGAACAGCAGCAAAACCCTGCCTAAATAACAGGCCATCACCGCCCAAAAATATTTGGGCTAGGCGTAGGAACAGGGATTTTTTAAAAACCCTATAGGCCCAACCTGTTCCACCACCATTGTTCCTCAACCGCCTCAATGAACCCATGGCCTAAATTGGTTTTAGCCGTATTCCCGGATACCAAACGTTGGATCAGTCCCCTCTTGGCTTCCATGCGGACAAATTTGGCTTTCTTGCCAAATTTTTGTTGCAGCACTTCCTCTAATGAGCCAATGCCATCGATCAGCCCCTTTTCCAGGGCTTGTTTGCCCGTCCAGATATCACCGTTAAAAACACCAGCCTTATCCGCTGGGATTTTTGCGCCGCGTCGCTCTTGGACATAGGTTTTGAATTCTTCATGGATACTTTGTTGCAAGGATTTAATTCTTTCTTCATCTTCCGCTTTAACTGGTGAGAAGGAATCAAGCATCATTTTCCGCTCGCCCGCTGTATAAACGCGGCGCTCGACGCCGATTTTAGCAATCAATTCCGTAAAACCAAAACCCGCGCTGATCACCCCAATGGAACCGATTAAAGAAGAGGCCTCGGCATAAATCTCATCCCCGGCACAGGCCAGCCAATAACCACCGGATGCCGCCACATCCTCGATAAAAGTCAGTACAGGGATTTTATGCTTCTCTGCCCTTTGGCGAATGGCGCGGGCAATCAGCGCTGATTGTGCGGGTGACCCGCCGGGGGAATTCACCAGCAACGCCACCGCCGGTATTTTCGGGTTACAAAATGCTTTTTCAATTAAATGGTGCAATCCCAAATAGGATAACCCTTGCTGGAAACGTCCCATTCTGCCAATTACACCGGATAATACCAACAGGGGAATTTCCGCTGGTTGCGATTGCCAAAAAAGAATTTTTGCCATTAATTGTTCCTTCCATTTCGTTTCACCTAAAATACCTAATGATGTATCAAGTAGTCAGCAAGCCCTTGATAATCAAGTTTTGTTTTCGTAAAATTACGCTTCAAAGCTTATTTTTATAACCAATCAATTTTTTGGCTGTGCCTTAAAACCCCTTCGGCTTGGAGGGTGTAGGAACCATCTTCTGTATGCAAGACCAAGCCAGGATAAAGGCTAAAGGGCGTTTTCGCCCCTTTCATGATTTGTACCAAAACCCGGTTCGCAGATTTTTGTTGATCAGGCCATAAGGGAAAAACCTTTATTGCGCAGGTTTTTTCCTGAAAGAAAGCCAAAATTTCAGGTAGTCTATGCGCCACATGGATCAGGGTAATGACCCCCTTGCTTTTGACATGCCGCCAAGCAAACCCTAGCCAATCGATTAGCTGGCTATCACCTTCATACAATGCTTGACCGCGTAACAGATTTTCGGTTTTTTTTCCCAATTCGTTAGAACGGTAATAAGGGGGGTTCATCATCACATGATCAACCAACAACCCCTGGAAATAGGCAGGGGGCGTTTTCAAATCCCCCTGGATGGAATGGACAAACGGGTGCCAGCCGTTTAAGCAGGCATTTTGATTGGCCAAATCAACCAAACCTTGATGTAGTTCCAAACCGATGATTTTGGCTGCAGGCCTGCAGGCCTGCAGACATAAAGAAGCCGTACCAACCCCTGCCCCAACATCGATGACTACATCATCCACTTTATTATCAACCGCAGCCGCCAGCAACACCCCGTCGATGGCAGTACGGTAGCCGGTTTTCGGCTGCAACAAACGCACCCGGCCTCCTAACAATGTATTTTCACGAACGTCGGGGAAAATATTCTTTGAAGGTTTGGTTTTAGGCATCATAAACGGATGATCATCTTTCCAAAAGAATGCGGCAACAGGATGCTTGACCCTGAAGCTTTTCACTTTATGCTGGGATAATATGTGATATCCGTCAAGAAAAATAAGGAACCAGGAATGGGCAGTTCTTCCATCATTCAATCTTCGATTCAAGGGCCCAATGCGTTAGAAAAATTGCAACATCTCCTTAAACCCGAATTGGCCTTGATCAATCAATTGATCATTGAACAATTGCAAAACCGGGTTGCTTTAATCCCCCAATTGGCTGGGCACATTATTGGCGCCGGGGGCAAAAGGTTACGCCCCATGTTGACCTTAGCCTGCAGCCATCTTTGTGGTTATCAAGGACAACGCCATTTGTCGCTTGCTGCTTGTGTTGAATTTATCCATACCGCAACTTTGCTTCATGATGACGTGGTGGATGACAGCAAATTGCGTCGTGGCCGATCAACTGCCAACAGCCTATGGGGTAACCAAGCAAGCGTTTTGGTTGGGGATTTCCTATTCAGCCGGTCTTTCCAATTAATGGTCAAAGACGGCAGTCTGGACGTGCTGCGCATCCTTTCTTCGGCTGCCGCAACGATTGCGGAGGGCGAAGTTTTACAACTGCTCAATATTCATGACTTAGGCACAACCAAAGCTTCGTACCTGGAGGTTATCCAATCCAAAACCGCTGCCCTGTTTGCTGCCGCCTGTGAAATCGGCGGGGTTATCGCTGGTAAAGAGGAGGCCGAAACCAAAGCCTTACAAAATTATGGGCTAAATTTAGGGATTTTGTTCCAATTGATTGATGATGTGTTGGATTATTCTCCCGACCGCTCGGAGCATTTAGGGAAAATCACCGGGGATGATTTCCGGGAGGGGAAACTAACGATGCCCGTAATCTTGGCCCTTCAAAAAGCTAGCCCAGCGGAGAATAAATTTTGGCAGCGGACGATGGCAGGCAATCGGCAAAAAACAGAAGACTTGCAGAAAGCAATCCAGTTGTTACATCAGCATCAATGTTTAGCTAATACCCTTATTTTGGCTAAGGATTACGCCACAAAAGCCCGAAATGCCTTAAGCATATTCAAGGAATCTGCTTGGAAAACCATTCTCAATGATTTAATTGGATATTGTTTGGCACGCCCCGGGATGGAAGGATAAGTACAAGCAATCAAGCGCTTTTCTACCCTATTTTGTTTTATTGCCCTTCCATTATACAAATCCAATGAGCATGTAAAGAAATTCCCAAATCCTTTGATTCTTTGCTTGCCAAACAACACTTCCTGTTCTTATAATGCCCGTGGTTAGCGGAGTGTAGCTCAGCCTGGTAGAGCACTACGTTCGGGACGTAGGGGCCGCAGGTTCAAATCCTGTCACTCCGACCAGTTGTAACAAGGCTTTTCAGAAGATTTTATAGATCGCGTTATTAACCTAAGGGCGAGCTTAGGGCAAACATCGCTAGTTGTTATTTGATCACACTCATCCATGGCCTGCGCAAGCTATAAGGCATAAGCCCCGCATATCCCATTCGAAACAACATGGTCGGTGTGCCCTTGCCGTGAGCAACCGCTGTTTGTAACAGTGGTCGTAGTAAGCGCACTTCAATAGGTTGGTTAATGGGGGAATTGCGAATTTTTCTTGCCGTACCCGCCAGCGCAATACGCTCATATAAACGGCCTGCCTCAAACCAATTTTGGGGATTTTCTTCATCCACAAAAATTGCCCCCACCATCGGTGATTGTAAAATAAGATCTCGATCAGTCTTAGCTTGAGATTTTCCAGAAAGAACAAACGGCAGCAGTAATTTTGCAAGCCATGCCGGCAATGATGGTTTTTGCATAGATAGGGTTGATAACCTATCACCTGTTTTAAGCGCCATCAATGGGTTATATCTGATCCATTTGATTAATTCCTGGCGAAAACCATAATCCTTTAATTGGATCATATCCCCTTGGGCCACAAGATCGGCAATCATTGTTATTTTCTGCTTATCTTGCAAAAAAACTGCTTGTACCCTTAAACCCTGCGAATGCTTCACAAGCCATTCCATGTCAATATTGGAAATGAAGCGTGCTTCAAAATGACTGTGGGTTGATTGACGCTCAAAAATTGCGTCAAAAAGACTGTCATCGACAGATAAGTTCGAAGATTTTTTAAATGTCAGCGATGCCGCGTTTTCACGACCATTAAAAATAATTTCTGTAGCATACCCAGATGCCGAGGCCGCATATACCATATTTTCCGCAGCACAACCAAGGCTTTTATAAAGATGGCTGTCATCAGGATCAACAATTGGGCACCGGCGCGTATAATCGGGGATAATTTTAATGGCATTCTGTTGAATTTGGAAAAACCACGGCTGGGTGTTGTGGCTGGAAGCTGCTAGCGTCCCACACCTAGCAATAAAATATAAATCGAGTTCTTGAGGTGGCAGAAAATTTTTCAGTTGCCTTTGGTCGCTTGCCACTTGCTCATAACGTAACTTTTTATTCACACCTATTCCTTTTGAGCTAATTTTTGAGTATAGCCAGCTGTCAGTTAGCACTCTGACCAATCACAATATGGACGCTGAACAGCTTTAAAGTTACTTTCATTCTTGGTATATTTAGTGGCCCCTGATAGCAACGGCACACCTGTTTTAAGTTCCTGTTTTTGAAGCTACATTTCACCCATTAGCGAGCGTTTGTTACCTTGCTTTGCCCAATGGTTGTCGATATATCCTTTAATATCCAGGTAATGGCCCGTTGAAACCCCTCAATAACTGTTGCTATATCGTTGTTGGTAATAGGAATTTGTTGTTTGAAAACACGGCTAAAAACCAGCTTGCGGCTTTCTAAATCTATGTCATTGGCTTGAAGAGTAAGCGTAACGGTCGGCTTTCCCTGCCAATCAGCCACCTGGAAATCCCTGATTTCCGTTTGCAAAACATAAGCTGCCCGTAATCCGCCATTTTCCCGGCTTAAAGGCACAACCAATTTACCGGCTTGGAGATGTTCAACCAATAATTGTTGTAACATTTGAGGGATAGCTTCTGACCAGCTGATACCGGGCAACGGCACGATTTCCTGAAACGGTTGAGTAACTAAAATCCTATTGGTGTTGAACGGGGCATTGGCCGTCGGCCGGTCAACCACCATGATCGGCAGGTTAGGAGATAAACTGCTTGATTGCGGTGCCAACACTGTCAAAAAATATTGTTTTTCTGGTTCCGGTTTTTTTAAAATAGAACAAGCCGTTAAGAAGCTACCTAAAATCAGGGCTATGCTGAAAAAACTCACATATTTTTTTATTTTTGTCATTTTTATCTCCGATTAAATGTTTAGCGTGGCCCCAAAATCAGTTGTGATGGATCACGCTCTAATTTTTCTGCAAACCTTTTCATCAAAACCATAAAATCTTTTGCCTCGGTCACCAGCGAATTGATTTGCCGGAGGGTGGGCGAAAGAAAAGTCTGTACCGGTTCAGTTATATTGGTCAATAAATTATTTAAATTCGCACTGGTTTGTTCAAAGGACTGCAAGGTTTTTTGTAGGGATTGCAGGGCATTGACGATATAATCGCCTTCAGTTGCTTGACGCAGACCATTCGATATTTCCTTTAAATTGGCAACTGATGTCTGCAAATCAGCGACCATATTGCTTAACAGCGCAGCATTTTCCTGGTTAATAATGGTTGGCACCACTTCACGAAATTGCTTGGAAATAACCCGCAAGTCATCCACCACCAAACTGACATCGGTCAATACTTGCAACACTTCCTGCAATTTCCCAGGTTTGGGGTTAATTGGGGGATATGGCTTGACGCTAACCACCTGCAACAATTTTTTATCGGCTGAGCCCCCTTGCAGCAGGACATAGGGAATGCCTGTTATTCCTTGGCTTTCAAGGGATGCCGTGGCATCTTCATAAAGTCGGGTGGTAGCCAAAATTTTAATTGTCACCCGCACCTTGTCAATTTGTTGGGGATCCAGTTGGACGCTATCCACTCTTCCCACTTCAACCCCCCGGTAACGAACGACCCCACCCACTTGTAAGCCCGTCACATCTTCTGAAAACAGAATATCGTAATAGGCATTATCTTTATTACCCTGCCCGCTGGCCAGCCATAAAAAACCCACCAGCAAAGCCAGTGTAAAACCACTCACAAATAACCCTACCAGGATATATCTTGCCCTTATTTCCAAAATTACCTTCCGTTCTGCAAAATTCTTGCCCTATCGCCATGAAAATAACTTTTGATCCAGGGATGGGGATCATGCAGCATTTCGTTTAATGTACCGGTTTTTATTTTTTGATCAACTAACACCCCGATCCGATCACAAACTGTCTGCAACGTGTCTAAATCATGTGTGACCATAAAAACTGTCAGTCCTAAGCTTTTTTGCAGATCAACAATCAATCGGTCAAATAAGGAGGCACTGATCGGGTCCAAACCTGCCGTCGGTTCATCAAGAAACAGGATGGGCGGATCTAAAGCCAATGCCCTGGCTAACGCTGCCCGCTTCCGCATCCCCCCAGAAATTTCAGAAGGGAATTTCAAAAGATCCTCTGGGTTTAATCCCACCATCAATAACTTCAATTGAGCAATCTCGTGGATCATAGATTTGGGGAGATTTGAATGTTCCCGTAAGGGGGTTTCAACATTTTCCAATAAATTTAAGGAACTAAATAATGCGCCGTTTTGGAACATAACCCCCCAAGGCAACCGATCCCGGCTTTGAAGCAATACAGAAAGTGGCTGACCTAAAATCTTTATAGTGCCCGACTTTGCCGGTTGCAGCCCAATTAACGTACGCAACAATACCGATTTACCCGACCCAGATCCCCCGACGATCCCTATAATTTCCCCAAGATATACCTGTAAATCCAGATGGTCATGGATCAAACGGCCCCCAAAACCCGTGCAAAGCCCTTCGACATCAATGACAACAGTGTGATTATTTTTTACCAAAGCACCCAACCGATCACCCCTGATTCTAAATCTTCAAAATGGAGAAAATAATGGAAAAAACCGCATCTAACATAATCACATAAAAAATACTTTCGACAACAGCACGGGTGGTACTGCTGCCAACTTCTTCTGTACTGCCCTTAACCAACATGCCATGAAAGCAGCTGATTAGGCCAATAAAAAACGCGAAAACCGGCGCTTTGATGATCCCCAACCAAAAACCCGTGTGCGAAATGGCACCCCTGACCAGGTTGATATAATTGGCAGGTTCGATCCCTAAAAGAACCCACAGCATCACTCCTCCACCCATAATCCCCATGAAATTAGCAAAAAAAGTCAGAAGTGGCAGCACGATCACCAGTGCAAGCAAGCGGGGTAAGACCAATACATCAATCGGGTTTAAGCCTAAGGTCTTTATGGCATCCACCTCTTCATTGATTTTCATTGCCCCAATTTCGGCCGTGAACGAACTTCCCGAACGCCCTGCAACTAAAATCGCCGTAATCAGCACCCCCATTTCCCGGGTCATAGATAGGGCAACTAAATTAACGGTAAAGATGGCCGCTCCCCATTGGCTTAGTTGGTCAACGCCTTGAAAAGACAGGACGATACCGATAAGAAACGATAACAAGCCGACAATCGGCAAAGCCTGAAAACCGGTACGGTCGAGGTGGCTGGCTAAAGCAGTCCAGCGCAGTCGGGACGGGTGGACGATCATCACGCCCATCCGAATGAGCACATAGCCGAAAAATGATACCAAGCTAAGGCTTTGTTTCCCCAGCCTGAATATTTGATAACCAGCCTGGTTGGCTAAAATCATAAAAGGTGGCAGCCTGTGTTTCCGGGCAATTGTCGGTTCTAAAGCAAGGGGTTGGATTTTATCCAATTGCTCAAACAAATTTTTCTTTGTTTCCGCAAGCCCGTTAAGGACAGCAGTTTTCCCTTTCTTTTCAAGATTCCTTTGAAAGTTTTGGATGAGTAAGACCCCGGCCGTATCAATCTGTTCGATCCCCGTGCAGTCAATAGCAATGATGTCTTCCGAATTTAAAACTTCCGACATTTTCGTGTCAATTTGGTGGCGGACACTTTGGGAAAGACCCAGCATTGTCCAAGAACCTGCAAGTTTGGCGGTATGGCTATGCCCGTCAATTTCAAAACTGGCCGGACGAGAGAAAATTGGTTGATCTGTCATCAAAGAATTGTCTTTCTATCTGCGGAATCATCGCCAGTCTGAATAAATATGGTGGTGGACATTGTACCGCAAACGTGATGTATTAAACAACTGCTAATTCATTTTTTATCAGCGGTTGTGTGAATGGATTTAACCCAATATATTGGTCGTGTCCCGGATTTCCCTAAACCGGGAATTTTGTTTTATGATATATCCCCCTTGCTCGCATCCCCCATAGCCTGGCAATACGCCATCGACCAATTAACCAAACAACTTCAACCCTATCGGGCCGATTTATTAATTGGCATTGAGTCACGCGGCTTTTTACTCGCTGCACCCTTGGCGATCACCTTGAAACTTGGCTTTGCCATGGTCCGGAAAAAGGGCAAATTGCCCGGGAAAACAGTTCGTCATGAATATGCTTTAGAATATGGCACCGATACCTTAGAAATTCAGCAAAATGCCTTTAAGGCAGGTAAAAAAGCGATTATCGTGGATGATCTGTTGGCTACAGGCGGTACCGTGGAGGCAACCACTAAGTTATTGCAGCAGGTGGGGATAGAAGTGGCAGCCACCGCCTGTATTATTGAGCTGGGTTTTTTAAAAGGACGGTCAAAAATTGTGACTCCCTTCCACTCCTTAATCAACTTTCCTTAATAATCGTTTCGCTTTTTGTCGATTGCTCTGCCCTGTGCGTCACCCGGCCTGTTGATAGAGTTGGCTTTAAGCTAGGTTTTGCGGGATAACCCAGCCGTCGATATCTTTTTTAACTTAAACTGGAAGCCTTTCTATAATCGCCATAGATCGATACCGATGGGGCATTTGGAGCGGTCAAGCACCGCTTTGACATCTGCAGCTAGTCCCTTGCCATTCGCCAATAATTGTTGGATCAGCTGCCAGCCCTGTTGTTTATAGGATTGGTGGGCAACCGCCAGGATTACTGCTTGCGCGGGCTTTAATTGGTTAAGCGGTGTTAAGGAAAACCGATATTCATGCATCACAGCTTGCGGATCCGCATAGGGATCGGTAATCTGTACGTCAACTCCGAATGATTGTAACTCCTGGATGATGTCAACCACCTTGCTGTTGCGGATATCGGGTACATTTTCCTTGAAAGTTAGCCCTAAAATCGTGACCACCGGCTTACTTTTCCAAGCATTTTTGGTGAGGTATTTGACAACTTCGGTTGCAACAAAACGCGCCATGCTATTATTGACACGCCTGCCTGCCAAAATAACTTCCGGGATATACCCCATCTGTTCAGCCTTATGGGTCAAATAATAAGGGTCAACGCTAATACAATGACCGCCAACCAAGCCCGGTGTGAATTTCAAAAAATTCCATTTGGTACCAGCAGCTGTTAACACATCGTGGGTATCGATCCCCACCCGGTGGCAAATCAACGCCAACTCATTCATCAAAGCGATATTGATATCGCGCTGGGTGTTTTCTAAAACCTTGGCAGCCTCAGCTGTACGGATATTGGCAGCTTGATAAATACCAGCCTTAACCACCTGACCATAAACATATGCAACAATTTCAAGCGTTTTGGGGTCACTGGCGGATACAATTTTCTGTATGCTTTCAAAACGATGCTCTTTATCACCAGGATTGATGCGTTCCGGCGAATAAGCCAGGCCGAAATCTTTACCCACCTTCAACCCTGACAGTTTTTCAAGTACCGGCTGGCATTCTTCTTCTGTTAAACCAGGGTAAACGGTTGATTCATAGACAACAATATCCCCTTTTTTTAGCTGCTGGGCTAACGTGCGGGTCGCCGATAAAACGGCCCCCAAATCCGGGCGATAGGTGTCATTAATAGGGGTGGGAACAGTGATAATATGAAAATCGGCCAGTTTCAAATCCTTGGGATCGGCGGTCAAATGCAATTTCGCCTGCATAAGCTTTTGGCTTTCCACCTCCCCAGAGTGATCTTGTCCTTGGCTGATTTGTTCAATCCTTTTTTTGTCTATATCAAAAGCCACTACCGGATACCCATGGCACCCAAAGGCAGTTGCTAGTGGTAGCCCTACATACCCTAAGCCTGTAACTGATACATGACGTTGAAATTGCTTCTGCACAGAACACCCCTTCAGAAAATGACCAACTCAATGTTTAACTAAAAAAAACTTTCATCCCGCCAATGAATAAAACGCTGATACCTGTTAAGCAACGTAAGAAAAATTGCCGGTAAGCTTGCTCCTGCCACGCCCGCCCGCAAGCAAAGCCGATATATTGTAACACCAAAGTAGCGCTTATAAAGCCTGCCACAAACCACAGGGTGGAAAGATTGTGTGCCATTTCTTCGGCATGGGCAGCCCCATGAAAAACCGCCATGACAGCAATCACAGGCAACATGAACGCAAAAGAAAAATGAGGTGTAAATACTAGGATAACCCCAAGAATCATGGAGACCAATGCCGATACTGCTTTCCACCATATTACCCAAGTCCAGCTCATACTTATAACTGATGAAAAATGCAGCCGCCATCGTCCCTGAAAATATACCCGCCACCTGCAACCAGCGAGGGTGGTCCCGGGAAGATTGACTCGCCCAGATCCCAATTCCTATCATGGTGACTAGATGGTCAATTCCTTGCCAAGGATGCAAAAATCCATTGACAAAACTATGATCGGGATGCCAGCCACGCATGGGATGGGCAGCAGCCTCTGCCGCCAACATCATGAACACTAGCAAAGCGATGGACAGTTTTGTCAAACCGTTATGTAACATTTTTCCTCCTAAAGCAGGCTGACCAGGCTTTAAAGCTTTAGCAAGAAACCATAAAATTGGAAAGTAAAATGTTATTCGCCCATGTATTTACAGGGAGACACCAAATTAACATAAAATTGATGGCCTTAAAAATTGCTGATGATAAGACTTTGGTCCTTCTATACCACCATGTTTTTAGCATGGCTTATGAAAGAACGCTTGATCTATCGAGTAATTTTGGCAAGGATGTACCAAACTTATGATCACATCATTAGCTGTTTTATAGGACATAGGCGAATGGCTATCCGGTTTCGGGTTATCTGTATCATTTTATTTGCGTTGGGAAATACCATTTTCTCAAATGTCCTGAGATCCCAAGAAATATTGATGAAGGCTGATCAATTGGAATTTAACCAACATGACAAAGTGTTGACGGCCGAAGGCCATGTGGAAATTTGGTATCGAGGACGAACCCTACAAGCAGAAAAAGTTATTTATTACCAAAAAACCAACCAAGTAATAGCCCGCGGCCAAGTGCGTATTACAGAAGAAAGTGGCAATTATATTTATGCCGAATATATCGATGTTAGCGGTGATCTAAAAAAAGGGGTTATTGAAAATTTCCTAGTGGCCCTAGAAGATGGTTCACGGATAGCGGTTGCTAGGGGGGATGTTGATCTTGAAGGTGACAGCCGGTTTGAAGGTGCCGTTTACTCCCCATGCCAATCCTGCCTAAAAAACCCTGAAAAACCGTTGATCTGGCAAATAAAATCCGTAACCGTGATCCGGGATAAAGACAACCACCGCCTTATCCTCAAAGAGGCGTGGTTAGAATTATTCGATATCCCCGTTTTTTATCTGCCCTATTTTTCCATTCCCGATGGTACATTAAAAAAGCAAAGTGGCTTATTAGGCCCTAAACTTTTTAAAAGCAGTAATATTGGGTTAACCTTCGGTTTGCCGGTGTTTATTAATATTGATCGTAGCCGTGATTTAACCCTTACCCCTTATATTAGCTTAAAGGGTACCAAAGTTCTGGCGCTGGATTACCGGCAACATTTTGCAAACGGTATTTTAAATGTGGGCGGCAGTATCGGATGGGGCGATTATGCGGAAACCATCGGTAACAATACGAAAAATTATCAAAATGATATGCGCGGGCATTTCTATCTTCAAGGATCGTTTGATATCAACCGCCAGTGGCGCTGGGGAATGGATATCACAACGGCAAGCGACAAATCTTACTTGTCCGACCTGAATTTTAATGGCGATGATTTGGTTACCAGTAAAATATTTGCTGAAGACTTCATCTCCAACCGCAGTTATTTTCAAGCAAGTGGCCTACAATTCCTAGGCACAAGGGATTTGGACATTAATAAAGAACAAGCCTTTGCCCTTCCCCGCCTCCTCTATTATTACCAACAGGATCATCGGCAAAGTACTGGTTATTGGGATCTTAGAGGCGAATTTGCGGCTCTGCACCGCCTGGAAGGCCGGGAAAGCCAAAAACTATCTTTTGTAGGCGGGTGGAATTGGTCGAGCATCGACCCATCTGGAGGGGTCTGGACTAGCCGTTTGTCTTTAACAACGGATCTTTATCATGTGCGCCATGTTGATCCAAATTCCGACATTTTTAATCCCCCCAATAACCGCTTTAGCGGATGGCAAGGGCGCGTTTTCCCCCAAGCCTTTCTTGAGTGGCGATATCCCTTAATCAAAAGCATTTCCAATGCGGAAAATTTTGTGATTGAGCCTATATTTTCCGTGGTGGCAGCACCAAAATCAAGCACGTCTTCAAAAATACCCAACGAAGATAGCCAAGATATCATCCTGGATGACACCAATATCTTCTTGCCAGATCGCTTAGGGGGGGGCGATCGCCTAGATCGAGGCTCCAGGATCAATTATGGGTTAAAATTAAGTTATCATGATTCGCTTAACAACCGGGAATTTTCCTTTACCATTGGCCAATCCTATCAATTGTATAGGGGATTGTTCCCAGATAACACTGGCTTGTCCAAACATATGACTGATGTGGTTGGTCAGGCAAATGTTCGGGTTAACGATCGATTGGATTTAGGGTATCGTTTTCAATTTGATCCTTACAACAAAAAATTCCGCCGCCAAGAAATCAGCCTGAATGGAAAATTTGATATCTTTCGTTTGGACGCCGCTTATAGTTGGCTGGGGGAATATCATATCGCAAACCTTGATACACCTGCTTACCAGTCCGTCAACGGCACTTTGACAACCCAATTAGGTGATTATTGGACCCTTAAAACCTTTACCTCTTATGATATCGATAGAAAAAAATTATATTCTTATGGCGGATCTATTGAATATAATGATGAATGCTTTATTTTTGGCTTGAGCATCAAAAAACGAGATTTTGTGGGAGCCACTAAGAAAAATGATATTTTAATTGGTATTACCTTGTCTTTAACCAATATCGGCGGCATCAACCCAAGTGTCACCTTCAAATAACCACCCCTAACGTAACGGAGAGACCATGTCCAAATATATTTCCCATTTTATTAACGGAAAATTGGTTGAGGGTTCCAAGAATACGATGTCTGGTGTTTTTAACCCTGCAACCGGCGAAGAAATTAGCAAGGTATTTTTGGCAACCAGCAAAGAAGTTGACCAGGCGGTAGCTGCTGCAACAGCCGCATGGCCCGCTTGGAGTGCCACCCCTGCCCTGCAACGTTCCCGCGTTCTTTTTCGTTTCAAAACGATTCTGGAAGCCAACTTAGATAAGCTTGCAGCGGTTGTCAGTGAAGAACATGGTAAAACCGTCAGCGATGCAAAAGGATCTTGCATGCGGGGTCTTGAAGTCGTTGAGTTTGCCTGTGGTATCCCGCATTTACTTAAAGGTGAATTCAGCGAAAATATTGGAAAAGGGATTGACAGTTGGTCCACACGCCAGGCGTTAGGGGTGTGTGCTGGCATTACCCCCTTTAATTTTCCCGTGATGATTGCTTTATGGATGTTCCCGTTATCGATTGCTTGCGGCAATTGTTTTATCCTGAAGCCATCGGAACGCGATCCGTCCGCTGCGTTGCTGTTGGCCGGATGGATGAAAGAAGCGGGCTTACCAGATGGGGTATTAAACGTGGTCCAGGGTGATAAGAATGCGGTGGATTTACTTTTGGGCCATCCAGGCATCGCCGCCATCAGCTTCGTCGGTTCAACAACTGTTGCCCAACATATTTACACCCAAGCTTCCAGCAATTTCAAACGGGTACAAGCCTTAGGGGGGGCCAAGAATCACATGTTGGTCATGCCCGATGCGGATTTGGATATGACGACTGATAGTTTGATCGGTGCCGCCTACGGATCGGCAGGCGAGCGTTGCATGGCTATTTCCGTGGTTGTTGCCGTGGATAAGGTTGCAGACAAATTAGTTGAAAAACTAGCACCCCGCATACGTTCGTTAAAAATCGGTCCAGGCAATGATCCTGAGGTGGAGATGGGGCCATTGATTTCCAAACAGCATTTAAGCAAAGTGGAAAATTATGTGGAAACCGGTATTAAAGAAGGCGCTAAACTAGTGGTGGATGGACGCAATTTACGCTTACAAGGATATGAAAACGGTTATTTTATGGGGGGATGCCTATTTGACCATGTCCAACCCTCTATGCGGATTTACCAAGAAGAAATCTTTGGCCCTGTACTCGCAGTGGTACGGGTGCCTAATTATGAAAGTGCTGTAACCCTTATTAACAACCATCCTTATGGGAACGGCACCGCTATTTTTACTAGGGATGGGGATGCCGCCCGCGATTTTTCTAGCCGGATTAAAGTAGGCTTGGTGGGGGTGAATGTCCCCATTCCTGTCCCGATGGCTTTTCATAGCTTTGGGGGGTGGAAGCAATCCCTATATGGCGACCATCATATGCATGGGATGGAAGGAGTGCGGTTTTATACAAAATTGAAAACGATTACCGGACGTTGGCCAACCGGCAACCGGCAAGGAACAGAATTCAATATTCCCACCGTGAAATAGCTATGAGGCTGGTCTTCATGGATGCGAGGACTAGCCTTGTCTGACTGTCTAGGGAGTTTTGGGAAAGATGGTTGATTAACCAGCCACTTTTAAGGATGATGGTCGCGCTTGGCATAGGGATCCCTGAATGCCTTTGGCAGCTTCAGGCACTAATTCATGGATTAATAACCTTTCTGGTTTTTCATCCGGCATATAAAGGCCGTAAGGAACCGTAGGCTTAAACCCCAGCCGGTGGTAATAGGCGTGATCTCCAACCAAAAAAATAATCTTATAGCCAAGGTCTTTAGCCACATTCATGGTATGCGCAGCCAATCGTTGCCCTAATCCTTGGCCCCGGTAACTGCCTGATATAGCCAAAGGGCCTAACAACAAGGCATCTGTCATGTGATTGACGGTAACCGGCCAGTAGCGGATGGTGCCGATTACCTCTTTATTCTTTTCTACAACCCAGCATAACTGCTTGATCGCAGAGATATGGTGACGATAACGGTAGGAAATTTTGCTGGTGCGATTCACCCCAAAAGCTTGATCAAGAATCTGCTCAATCTGTCTTTGATGTTCGGCTTTTTCCGATATCATCTCAATTTTATCTGTCATATACACCTGAAATTTGTATAAAATGGGCGCGTTGCTACCTATCGCTTTAAGGATTAATACCAGCCACACATAAAGCCTGCTGTTGCCGCTGTGCTAGCTGCGATCCTTGGAACCCATCAATTAATTCGTGGAACAGTCTATACCAATTCATCCGCACGCGCAAATAAATAAATATCGATCCAAGGCCAACCGCCGCCCGGTCCATCATAACAAATTCCCGCGGCAAAGTAATGGCACCATACGCACGCAATTGCGCGCGCACTTTAAGCGCTAAATCGCGCGTATAGGAATTGCCTAAATTCTCGGAAATAACCTGTTCCCGGTCTTCCAAAATCGGCCCATACACGAATTTTGCCCATTGATTAAGAATGGATACAAGCTCTTTGCTTAAATTCTTGAAACCCCATTTTTGGTAGGCGGCAACCGCCATCTCCGTGTCATTTTGTTGCAACGCGTGATAAAGATCGATCACCGCTTCCACAAACTGGGGCGAAAAAACGCGGACACATCCGTAATCCAGCAAATTTAATTCTCCGTCCTCACGCACGGTGTAATTTCCCGGGTGCGGATCACCATGCAGGATCCCATATTGGTATAAAGGTAAGTACCAGGCATAAAACAAGCTTCTGGCAACAGATTCTAACAAATGTGTCTGATCGCCTTGTTGAAAAAATGCTTTAATAGGCTTGCCGGTCAGCCAACTCATCGTCAAAAGGCGGCGGGTTGATAAAGACGCGATCACCTCGGGCACATGGATTTCCGGATGTGTCGCTAGAAGATGCCGGTATAGAAGGATATGGCGCGCTTCGCGCTGATAATCTAACTCTTCCTTTAATCTTTCTTGTAATTCAAGCCAAGCCTCTTCTGTATTGATGCTGCCATCAATTTTTTCAAAAATGCCCAACATCATTTTCAATTGACGCAAATCCGTATCAACAACGGATTGCATATCCGGATACTGCAATTTACAGGCCAATAATCGACCGTCCTTAGCCCGCGCCTGATGCACCTGCCCGAGTGAAGCTGCATTAAGAGCGGTTTCAGAAAATGACAGAAAATGCGCTTGCCAATCCGCACCCAATTCACCTGCCATCCGCCGTTGCACAAATGACCACCCCATAGCCGGGGCATTGGCTTGCAATTCGGATAATTTCTGGCTGTAATCTGTCGGCAATAAATCCGGAACCATCGCAAGGATCTGAGCTGCCTTCACGGCAGGCCCCTTCAAATTACCGATCACTTTGACCAATTGTTCCGCATGGGATTTGGTATCGATAGCCAACCCCAGTTTACTACCGGCCATACGGGCTGCAATGCCGCCGGTTGCCAACCCCATTTTGGTGACACGCCCAAATTTGGCAATCCATCCCCCTTTATCTTCCTCATCCATGATGATGTGCCTTTAAGTGCTGGTCTAATTGGTTAATCATACTTTCAAGCAGGCTTATACCTTGCTGCCAGAAATCGCTTTTCTCGATATTCATGCCGAAAGGCGCTAGCAATTGTTGGTAAGGAGCGGAACCCCCCGCTGCCAGCAAATTCATGTAATTATCCATAAAAGACGGATCTTTTTTCTGATAAATGCCATAGAGCGAATTGACCAGACAATCAGCAAAAGCATAGGCATAAACGTAAAAAGGCGAGTGGATGAAATGAGGGATGTAGGCCCAATAATACTGATATTCATCTGCAAAATCAAAAGCATCGCCCAAACTTTCTTTCTGCACTTGCATCCATATCTCTCCCAGCCGCTGTGGGGATAATTCTTGTTGCCGACGCTCTTGGTGGACCAGGGTTTCAAATTGATGGAAAGCAATCTGCCGTACCACCGTATTTAACATATCTTCAATTTTACGGGCCAGCAATGCCCCCTTTTCTTGCGGATCAGTTGCCAAGCCCAACAAATTTTGGAAGGTTAGCATTTCCCCAAAAACTGAGGCCGTTTCGGCCAGCGGCAGTGGTGCCTCCGCCATCAGCGCCCCTTGTTTGGCAGATAGTGTTTGATGAACGCCGTGGCCCAGTTCATGAGCCAACGTCATGACATCGCGCATGCTGCCTTGAAAGTTTAACAGGATATAAGGATGCACACTTGGTACCGTTGGATGTGCAAAAGCCCCGGAATCTTTGCCGGTTGACATGGCGGCGTCAATCCAACCCTGGTCGATAAATTGCCGGGCGATTTTGGCAAAAATTGGTGAAAATTGTTGGTAAGACCTTAAAACAATATCACAAGCCTCCTTCCAAGTAAATTTCCGCTGGCCCCCCGATAAATAGGGCGCATTGCGATCCCAGTAATGAAGCCGCGTTTGACCCATATATTTAGCTTTCAAGCGGTAATAACGGTGGGAAAGACCTGGATATGCCTGGCGCACAGTGTGAACTAAGGTCTCCACAACTTTTCCTTCAACCTGGTTTGCCAAATGCCTGGCCGCTGCCGGATACGTAAATTTGCGCCAACGGTCTTCGGTTTCTTTTTCCTTGGCTAACGTATTGGTTACCAAGCTAAACAAGGCCACATTTTCTTTCAAGACACGCGCGATTTCTTTAGCCGCTTGCTCCCGTTTCAAAGCATCAGGCTCTTCTAACACATGTAAAGCTTGGCTGATGGTTACTTGCTGATGATCCAAATTGAACCGGAGTTTGGCCAATGTTTCATCATATAAGCGAATCCAGGAACTGCGGCCGCTCGTGGATTTTTCCAAGTTAAATTTTTCTAATTCATCTGACAATTGGTGGGCCCGAAAAGCACGAATGACCCTTAACCAGCCTTGAAATTTTTGCAAGGCTTGATCCTTTAATAATTCTTGCAGTTGCGGCACGGGAATTTTGTTGATCTCCAAAGTGAAAAAAAGCGTGTGGCCAGCTGCTTGCGTGGTCTTTTCCTGAATATTTTGTAAAAAACCGCCAATTTCCGCATCACCTACATGGGTTGCATGCAATAGATAAGCATAACTCATCAATTTCCCTGCCAGTTCTTCATTTTGCTGATATTCTTCAATTGCCTTCAACAAATCACCCGCTGATAATTGCGCAACCCGCCCTTCATAGGTGCGCTGGAATAATTGCGCCTGTTGCAATAATTTATTCCAATCCCTGGCGATATCTGGATGGTGCATACCGGGATATAAATCCGCTAAATCCCATTTGGGCGCCAAGGTATTGGCGGACGAGTGGGCAAAAGTTTTTTTCATGGAAACCTCATATGCGTCAGACTTGTTTATATCAGGAATTTTTGTAGATTAGTGTTAATATAATTGATGTTGGTGAACGTCACCATCAATAATTTTAAAAATAAATTTTTCGGAAGGGTAAGGTACAATGTGGGAAAAATGGTCAAGCTTGCCAGCCATGTTTTTTGGGAATGCACAAAAATATTCAGGCCAACCGTTCCTGTGGCGAAAACAACAAGGCCAATGGGCTGCCCTTGATTGGCAACAGGTGGCGCATCAAGCCAGAAAATTGGCAGCCGGATTGATTGATTTATCAGTTAAGCCGGGTGACCGGGTCATGCTGATTGCGGAGAGCCGGCCTGAATGGCTGATTGCCGACATGGCTATTATGAGTATAGGCGCCATCACCGTCCCTTCTTTTACCACCAATACCACCCCAGATCATTTACATATCCTGCGGCACAGCGGCGCCCATGTGGCCATTGTTTCGACCCAGGCGGTTGCCACCAAATTCTTACCCGCTGCATTGCAAGCACCAGAGCTGAAAACCGTTATTTTCATTGACCCCGTGACAATCGATCAGCAGTTGCCACTGCCCTTCTTCCTGTGGCCAGATCTTATCCATAAAACGGATCATCAACCAAACTTGCAATTGATTGATAAGCGGCTGGCAGCACTTAAACGTTCGGATATTTGTTGTTTGATTTATACATCAGGCACAGGTGGTACGCCCAAAGGCGTGATGTTATCGCACGGAGCTATTTTGGCCAATTGTGAGGGGGCAGCCCAGGTTTTATCAACTTTCGGCCTCAAAAAAGAAAAATTCCTCAGTTTCCTGCCTTTATCCCACGCTTATGAACATACCGCCGGACAATGTTTGCCGATTTTAATCGGCGCCCAGATTTATTACGCCGAAAGCGTTGAAAAAATTAGCGATAATTTAAAAGAAACCCGTCCAACGATTATGACCGCTGTCCCTCGTTTTTTCGAACTCATGCATCAGCGCATCTTGCGCTCAATTGCCAAAGAAAAACCCTGGAAACGGCGCCTGATCCATAAAACCCTTCAGTTAGGCCGTAAATCCTATGAAACCCCTTCCGCAATGACGATCCCAGACAAGTTCAAAAATTACTTGTATGATTGGCTGGTCAGGCGAAAGACTAAGGCTAGGTTTGGAGGGCAATTAAAGGCCCTGGTTTCAGGGGGGGCGCCCCTTAATTATGATGTTGGTATTTTTTTCCAATCTTTGGGTATCCCCATTTTACAAGGATATGGCCAGACCGAAGCCGCACCTGTAGTCAGTGTAAATATACCCCATAAAGTAAAAATGGACACGGTAGGTCCCGTTTTGCCGGGTGTTACCGCCCATATTGCAGATGATGGGGAAATTTTGATTCAGGGGGAATGCGTGATGCAAGGCTACTGGCAAGATCCTGCAGCCACCGCACATGCCTTGAAAGATGGATGGCTGCACACCGGTGATATTGGACATATTGATCAAGAGGGATATTTAAAAATTACCGATAGGAAAAAAGACATTATTGTATTATCTGGTGGCGATAATGTTGCCCCGGCCCGTGTTGAAGGGTTTTTAGTACTAGCACCGGAAATTACTCAAGCCATGGTTTATGGGGACCAGCATCCCCATATCGTAGCGGTTATTGTTCCCCATCCCGATTTTATGGCCGAGTATGCCAACCCAAAGGGGCTACCGCTTGATCCGGCAGCCTTGGTTAAAAACCCTGATTTTAACCGAATTTATAGAACCGTCATTAACCAGGTTAACCAGCACTTGTCACCGATTGAAAAAATTCGCCGTTTTATTTTGGCCCCGGAACCGTTCACGATTGAGAACGGGATGTTAACACCTTCTTTTAAAATTCGCCGACATACAATCTTGGCAAGATATCAGCCACTTTTGGAGAAATTATATAATGGTACCGCCAATGACTGAAGCTGCTTTAAGGACATGTTTATAGGCTGTTAAATTAGGTCATTAATAGCACCATTTTTTGATTGAAAAGGCTGGGGGAAATATTGTATAAAGGTTTTTATAGGTCTGATGATTGATCATGCTGGTACAAATAATTTTTAGGGAATACATAACATGAAAAAATTGCTTTTGCTGACAGGGTTTGCTGCCCTGCTATCCACAAACGTCCATGCGGCCGAATTAGCTGGCAAGGTTGACTTAGCCACCATGACCTGCCAGCAGTTACTGGATTTAAGGGATGAAGAGGCCGGTGCGGTGGTGTTTTGGCTGGATGGACATCTTACCGATGAAACAGTCATTGATATTGATGGCATTTTCCGCGTCGCAGAAGCGTTAGGGAGACAATGCGCCCAAAACCCATCCCAAAAACTTTTTGATGCCATTCAAAAATTAAGCTCCCAATAATCCCTGATCGCATTTTTTGATTGATTGAGACTGTCAAGCCCTGCATGGGAGTGTTTCATGCGGGGCTTATTTATGAAATAGGCCCTTTAATTTTCAATTTTTTTCTCGATTTGCGCCACCGCCAAACCATCCTGGAAACGCAGGTTTATCCTATCGCCCACCTTCAGCTGCTCTACCCGGGCGATGATTTCTTCATCCCCCGCATAGGCCAATAAAAAACCCCTTTTTAATAAACGGGTAACTGATAAGCCTTCTAAACTTTCCGCTAAATTATCGGCATTGGTCTTGGCTATAGCCAGTTGCTGCTGTAACCTTTGAATAACCAGCCATTCTGCCGAACGTTGCCAGTTTTCCTGGCTATACCGCAATTGCTGTTTGGTCAATTGCTGCAATATCTGATATTGGCCACCCAATTTTTGATCCCAAATTTTTACCTGTTGGGCGGGAGACACAATGCGGTTGCCAAGAGCAACAAAATGCCGGTTTAAAAACTCTTTATTCTTTAACCAATTGGTTTGCAATTGCCCCGTCAAGATTGTGATGGAATCCCGGTGTCGGTTAAATCGCCAAGAAACCGGCCCCAGTCCTTTAAAAACAGAATGTAAGCGCTGGGCCTGCTGTTCTTGATAGGATTTAACGGCTTGCTGGAAACGACCCACCACTTGCTGATGAAACAAATGCAGCGATAGATATCGTTGCTGGTTATAACGCAAGATTTCTGTAAAATTCGCTAGGCACCCGGTTTTAGTTTGCAAGATCTGCTGCATCGAACGTGCGAGCCTTTCACTTAATTCATCAAAGCGTTGCAAAGATGGTTCATAAAGGCTTTGTGGCCGCCTGAACAGGCGGGCTAATGCCCCAACCAAGGATAAGCGGCTTTCCATTTTTTGCTGAAATAAAAGATCAAGGTGGGATTGGGTTTCCTGTAACTGCCTTAATAAATCCGCTTTGACTGGCACCACCATTTCGGCAGCAGCAGACGGGGTTGCAGCACGCCTATCGGCTACAAAATCAATTAAGGTGGTATCGGTTTCATGCCCAACCGCGGAAATAATTGGGATTTTACTGGCGGCCACGGCCCGTACCACCCCTTCTTCATTAAACGGCCATAAATCTTCGAGACTTCCCCCTCCTCGTGCCACGATAATCACATCTGGTTTGGGCCATAAGGAAAGCGGTAAATGATTAAAGCCTTCGATGGCTTTTCTGATTTGGCCAGCAGCCATTGCCCCTTGTACCGCCACCGGCCAAAGAAGAACAGGTGTTGGCATCCGGTCTTGCAACCGGTGAAGGATATCTTGCAACACCGAACCAGTCGGCGAAGTAATTAAGCCAATGAGAGTAGGCAGGAAAGGCAATTTCTTTTTCCGCTCTAGGGCAAATAACCCTTCCGCCAGTAGTTTTTCTTTGCGTTCTAACAATAATTGCAGCAATTCCCCTTGACCGGCCAATTCCACTGTTTCCGTTACCAATTGGTAACGGGATCGGCCCGGGTAAGAGGTGATTTTGCCCGTGATAACCAGCTGCAACCCATCCGCTATCCCAAAAGGTAGTTTGCTTGCAACGGGCCGCCAACACACTACATTTAAAACCGCCATATTATCTTTTAAATCAAAATAAATATGCCCGGAGCCATGCCGACTAAAATTGCTGACCTCGCCGCGGATCCGCAATCGGCCAAAACCATCTTCAAGCTTGTTTTTAATTAAAGTGCTGATTTCACTAACACTATATTCTTGGGTGATAGCAGGAATATTTTCAAACAAATCAGGAATTTTCACTAAACCACCTTTATCATTAAAATTGCCTAAGCATCAACCGACTCTATTGATCTGGGTAGGAAACGCTTGGACTTTACCAGAAGATAAAGGCTAGATACAAAACAAAATTATCCAACCCCCAGTTATCCAACCCTGGCTAACACCAATACATAGACGGATCTCGCACCTGCCTGCAATAAGGCTTTGGTACAGGCGGCGACCGTAGCGCCCGTGGTCATCACATCATCAATCAATAAAATATTTTTTTGGGCAATGCTTGGATCATATTTTTTTGGCACGACAAAAACACGCTGGACATTCAACCGCCGTTGCCGAGCGGTCATTTTTCCTTGGCTGAGGGTGGCACGTTTGCGGTGTAATCCACGCAATAGCAGGGGGCGGTTACTTTGCTGGCTAACCGCGGCCGCCAACAATCCCGCCTGGTTATATTGTCTGGCCATTAATCGCCGCCAATGCAGAGGAACCGGGATAATCACATCCGTAAAGGGTATGATATCTTTCCCAGCTCGTGTCAGCCATTTGGCAAATAATTGGACAAAATCAATGCGGTCATAATGTTTAAAAGATAAGATTAATTTTTTGCTGTGCTGATCATATAGAATAGCACTGCGGGTTTGTTGATACAGGGGCGGGTTTAGGATGCAAGCACCACATATCTGTTGGCCAATTTGACCCTCTTTATCGACAAAGGGTCTGCCGCAACGCTTACATTGGCGCCCCTCCAGAAAAACCAATTGACAGAAACAAGAGCCGCATAGGGAATAATCCGCCGTCACCATCACCCGGCAGTGCAGGCAGCGCGCGGGGATCAAAAAATTAAAAAACCCTGGTATAGCCAGCATCGGTTTATATAAAAATAAGGTTAATTAAAAAAGATATAGGAATCATGTATTCCTTCTCCACGATACCAATTCCCCACCTGATAACGGATAAGGAACGCCTGTAGTGCCAGGATAACTTAGGGGTAGTCTCCGCACCGATCTTGCCGCCAAATAGGCAAAAGCCTCAGCCTCTAACAAATCACCGGCCCATCCCAATTCATCCACCGCCATCATTTTACCAGATAAATGCTGCCGTAATCTTGCCATCAGCGCGGGATTGTGACGCCCGCCGCCCGCTATCAGCCAAGATTTTGGTGGCCCTGGGAAAAACATTGCCGCGCGGGCAATGGTAAGGGCGGTAAAATCCGTTAAGGTGGCCGCCCCATCCTCGATTGACAACCCCTCTAATGCCTGGATGGATAAACTTAAGCGATCCAGAGATTTCGGAGGTTTTTGCAAAAAATAAGGATGCCTTAACATTTGTTGTATATGGCTGAGAGCAGGAGTACCCTTGCTAGCCAACCTGCCATCTTGGTCTAAGGGAATACCTGTTTTCTCTAAACACCAATCATTAATCAGGCCATTCCCAGGCCCCGTATCGAAAGCTAAAAGATCTTCTGCTTGATGGCCAACCCAAGTAACGTTTGCAACACCGCCGATATTGACCACCACCAATGGTTTTGGCAAAGATGCCGTTAACGCCGCATGATAAATAGGCACTAGGGGCGCCCCCTGCCCGCCTTTCACCACATCCTGCTCGCGAAAATTATGAACCACATCGATTTGCGTACGAGTGGCCAATAAAGAAGCATCGCCGATTTGCCAAGTAAATCCCTCCCGCGGATGGTGGGCAATGGTCTGGCCATGAAAACCAATCAAACGGATTTGGGAAGAGTGTAAAGAATGTTTTTTTAAAAGGTCTTGGACAATTTGGATGTGGTAATCGGTTAAACGCCTTTCGATTGCGGCAATTTCTTTAGTCATTTGCCGTCGACCCATGATTTGGCGCAAGCCTTTTTGGAAAGCAATCGGATAGGAGTGTGCCATACCTCCACAGGATTTGAGATGCGTCTCGCCATCTGTCAAAAGCAAGGCTGCATCCACGCCATCACAGCTGGTTCCGCTCATCAGCCCAATCACATAACTTGGTTCAACCCACATACCGGTAAATCTCTCTTGATAACTTCATATTGTTATGACAGTCTCAAATATTGCAATCAACTGGAAAAATACTAGAGAATAAATTGTCAATACTTGCCCGCCTGATAGCACATTTTGCTATCGATTGCGGTCAAATGATTAGGTGTCATTTTTTAATCAATTCTTAGACTGGGTTAATTTATCATGGGCCAGATTAAATCACCCTTCCTTAACGTCCTTCAGGAACGGGGCTATATCCACCAAGCCACAGATTTGGAAGGGCTGGATCAGCGTTTATGCACAAGCATGGTCAGTGCCTATATGGGATTTGATGCCACTAGTAACAGCCTACATATTGGCAATTTAGTAGGTATTATGATGTTACGACATTTGCAACATTTTGGGCACCGTCCGGTGGTTTTATTAGGGGGCGGCACCACTAAAATAGGTGATCCGTCCGGCAAAGATGAAAGCCGTAAGCTGCTTTCCGCAACGGATATCCAACATAATATTGGGCAGATCAGCAAAATCTTTTATCAGTTTTTGGAGGTCGGCAGTCAAAAAAACCAAGCCGCAATCGTTAACAATGCAGAATGGCTAGATCCCTTGAGCTATATCGATTTCCTTAGGGATTTTGGTCGCCATTTTTCGATTAACCGTATGCTATCTTTCGATTCGGTGCGCTTGCGCCTGGAACGGGAACAAACCCTTAGTTTCCTTGAATTTAACTATATGATTCTACAAGCCTATGATTTTTTACATTTGTCCCGGCATCAGAATTGTCTATTGCAGTTGGGTGGTTCAGACCAATGGGGCAATATCATCAGCGGTATTGAACTGGCAAGACGGGTGGACAACCGCGAACTTTTTGGCCTTTGTAACCCCCTGATCACCAATTCTTCCGGCGCTAAAATGGGTAAAACCGTCAGCGGCGCCATATGGCTGGATAAAACAAAATTAACTCCTTACGATTACTGGCAATATTGGCGGAATTGCAGTGACCAGGATGTCGGTCGCTTTTTAAAGCTTTTTACCGAACTTCCTATGGATGAGATCAAGCGATTGGAGGCATTGCAAGGTTCGGAATTAAATGAAGCCAAAATTATTCTTGCGGATGCCACAACCTCCCTGGCTCATGGCAAGGATGAGGCTAAAAAAGCTGCCCTAAGTGCAAAAAAGACTTTTGAGCAAGGTGGGTTAGGGGAAGAACTGCCTGCACTGGTCATTTCAAGCAAAGAACTGCAACAAGGGATTGCCCTTTATGATTTGTTGCGGCGTGCAGGAATGGCCGCCAGTAACAGTGAAGCTCGCCGTTTGATTAAAGCCGGGGGGGCACGCCTCAATGATCAACCGATTACCGATGATTTGTATATGGTCAATTGGCAGGATTACCAGCATCAGCAAGTGATCAAGATTTCTGCAGGTCGCAAACGCCATACCATTGTCAAATTGGATCATATCCCCAAATAACCACCCCATGACAAAAAACTTTTGATACGGCGGCCTATCCCGTTCAGCAGATAACAATTATTTAAAACTTAGGGTTCGTTAGCACTGAATAGTTCTCTTAGAAATCCTGGCGCTAGCGCACTTAAAGCTGAGAATTGAATAGATGGTTTATCTAAAGGCCCTTGGACACTATATTTGGCCGCAAAAATTCCTTTTCCAGGACCGCCGGTTAAGATATGCCCAATAATAGGAATATCGCTCAGAACGCCGTTGATCGCATAGAAAGGCACAAAATCGCCGCGGATGTTGATTTGGCTTTGCCTCATATCGACCCATCCTTCCGCTGTCACCCCAAGCGTTGCACCATTGGTGCGCAGATTGCTGATCGTCATTCTTCCGTCGCTTAAATCGAATTGACCGGAAAATCTGGTCATGATGATCCCTTCCGCTCCCGCAAATGCTTGTAATATGGAAGATGAACTTGGACCAAAGGTCACCTTAGGATCTAGCGTAAACCGGTCAATAGAAATTTTGCCTTGTAATTTGTCTTGACCACCATTCGTAACACTCAACGCCTTAACCCGTAAATTACCCCCCTTCATTCCCTCCACACCCTTTATAATCCTTAATAATTCACCGGCATCGTCAGTAAATATATCCAACATATAAGAAGCATCCCCTGTGCTTTGCCCCGGCCCGTACCGGAAAGACACCTTTTTTGTCCGCCCCATGCCAGCCTCAACGGACAGAACACGCCAATGCTGACCAGCATAGGATAAATTGATGTAAGCATTCACGAGCTGGCGGTCAGGCCCGAACAGTAACCCAATCGGCTGTTCATTCAAAAGGCGGATGTTTTGATTTTTTAAGGAAAGGATGTCGCTTCCTGCAAACGCTTCACTTATTTGAAGAAGTTGCGCCGTATCAATTTGACCACCTTTCATGACTATAACAGTTTCTTTTGGCCCGAATTCTAGTTGCAACGATGGTAAATTAGTTATCCCCACCTTAAACTTTGAAAAAGCAATAACCCCCGTGGAGAAGGAAGAGGCATTTAAAGTAAAATTGCCTTTTGCCTGGATTTGGATGGGCTGTCCTTGCAGCAGTAATTCTTCAATTGTTAATAATTTACCTGGTTGCAGAGTAGCTCTGATTAGCAAGTCCGTTTTCACGCCCGCTTGTTTAAGCGGTTGGGTTAAAGTTGCAAAAATCCCAATATTCTGCAGATTGGAACGCAATTCTATTTTCACAATCCCAGTAGGTGCTTTATTTAAATACAGTTGGATAGGTATCTGAGACCCGCTCATCGCTGCAACGGGCAGATGTAACCATCGCTTTAAAGTTGTGGTTGATACATCAAATTTTGCTGTTATCTCTTCTGAGGAAGAAGGGATATTGAAATCTTTTTGCCAGGTTAGCTGAACAACTTGTTGATCGATTTGGCCCTTTCCTTCCAAGGCCACATGGCTGGATTTCACTTGCAGACGAAATTGGCCATCTTTTAAATGGATGCCAGGAATAATATTATTGATAACCACCTTCTCCAGGTGCGTTTCGGCCGAGACTTCGACGTTTTTCCATGTCAAATTTTTAATGAGAGGAAACTCTATATGCAAATGACCACGGACATCGCCACTGGTTAAAGAACTACTGGTCAGTGTCTTAAGCGTTGTATCTGGCATAAGGGCCTGCAGCAACAGCAGCACTTTGGACAAGGATGCATCGACAATCACGTCAATCTTTATCATCTGATCAAGCTTTGATAAACCTGTTATTAATACATTCCCGGCGCTCAGGCGGTTGGTATCACTGATGCCATTAAAGAAATCAATCTGCAAAGATTGGCTGTCAAAATGGGCAACAGCTGTTTCGGCCTGCAGCAACGGCAAATTCGGCATATAATTGATTAATAATTTGCTGGCTTGGGCCTTTCCTTCCAAAAACTTTAATTGACTGCCTTCCACATGAGTCATGGGAATTTCCAAATTGGTTTGAAAATCTAGCGAATCAATATGGCCGCTATGAACATTTTTTGTCACCCATGGCCGCACATTCGGAAAAATCTTTGAGGGCCAAAACCTGATGACGGAGGATAGAGAAACGTCTTGCAGAGACAATTCAGCCTGGACTTGAATAACCCGGGAGGGGTTATTAGCTTTACGCAGGCCGTCCAGTTCTATCATCCCTTCAACCATTCCCTCGGTGGTAGCTAATTGGAAAGACGAAATAATCAGCTTATTCCCCCGATCCATCAGCTCACCCACGACAGAACCATATTCGACAAATATTTCTTGTTGGGTAGGATCTGAGGGAATTTTGATGGTACCGGGGGATAAAGCAATATTAAAAACACCTTTTTCTGCCTTACCTTGCAAATTAAGTGATAATTTAATCCAGCCGCTAACCAAAAGACTGGTCTGTTGGAAAAAGTCAATTTTTTCATCAAAGCTACCTAAGAATTGCACGGGCATTTCTTTAATTTGACCAACCATTTCTATTTGCTGGTTCTTTTTATGGTACGTAAAGGTTAAATCAAAAAGGCTTTTTTGGCTGTGATACTGCATTTCTGCAGACAAATGCCCTTGAAGGCCATCTGTAAACCGTTCAATAACAATATCTGCCTTAGGGATATTCCACCATTCTTGGGTATTTTCGTCAAAAATTGCGACCTCTGCTTCAATTGCTTCCACATACCTTAAAAATCCGGTTGGGTTGCGATAATCGGGCGGCGCTAATAACTGCCGGATGAATTTGCCAATCACCCCTGAAACACCCTTTTCTTCATGACTCGCGGCAGCGGGCGCCTCGCCTAAATCGATTGATCCATCCCTGTGCCGGTATAAGAATAATTTCGGTTGTTTGAAAACAACTTTTTCAGGTCCCATCACCCCGTAAAAAAAACTTTTGGCCGCAATCTCTAACGAAAAATCAGGAATGATTCCCAATAATTTCCCGTTGCGGCCATAAATTTTTGTCTCCGATGCCTGAACCAACAACCTCCCGCCCGCCTTAACGTCCCATCCCGCTTGGATTTGGCCAATCCTAATGTCAACTTGCTGCTCACTAGAACCCAATAATTCTCGGATATAGGGGCCAAGGAAGTCCGTATTGATCCGTTCGCCTGTTGACAAACGCCAGGCCACAGCCCCCACCACAATCAGCAAAGTACTGAGTGCGAATGTTAAAATTGACCGAAAAACTTTGCCAATTCGAGTTAGCAACAACCCATTTCCTTCCCTATGAGATAAGGTAATGATTGAAAATCGCAATCATCCATTTATGGGAAAAATTCGTTGAACCCATATTCGCCAATATATCTTTTATACGAATGATTAGTACTTGCTGCATTGATCCATACCAGCTATCCTTATGATCATGACATGATAAAATGAGCTTTATCCTGGGCAGCCTTAACCTCGTATCTAACCGTTTCTTGAAGAAACAACCATCCCATCCTACCAAAATTTTGTTGAAAATGCAAAATGACATTTTTAAATTGTGAACAATGCACGGATTATCGATTATATAATCATGGAACCATCTCAACCCGCAAGCTTATTGAAAGGAAGGAACATGCCTTTACAAGTTGGTGATAATGCCCCCGATTTTACTTTGGGAACCGATGACAACCTCCAAATTACCCTATCAAAATTGCGCGGCAAGAAGATTATACTTTATTTCTATCCGAAAGATGATACCCCCGGCTGCACCCAACAAGCCTGTGATTTTCGCGATAAACTACCCGATTTTCATAAAACTTCCACAGTGGTTTTGGGCGTTTCTAAAGATGATGCCACAAGTCACGGCAAGTTTAAAAAGAAATTCAGTCTGAATTTTGCCCTGCTTGCCGATACCGAAGGGAAAGTTTGTGATGCTTACGGGGTAATGGCAGAAAAATCGATGTATGGCAAAACTTATTTGGGAATCGAACGGACGACTTTCCTGATTAACGAAAAAGGGAAAATCAGCAAAATCTGGCATAAAGTGAAGGTGCCAGGCCATATTGAAGAAGTCCTGCAATTGACAAAAATCTAATTTTCAGCTTTGCCTCAAGACAGACCAAAATTCCTTACGCAACCGTTGCTTACAAGCTTACTTCAAAGCAAGCATATGGCGGATAACTGGCAGCCATATGCTTTTTGTTGGCGCAAAAAAGATCGGCGGTAACTAAAAAAATACGCGTCTTCGTTAAACGTATCGCGCTTCTCCCACTGGACTTTTTGAATCCCTGTCCTTTTAAGACAGGCCGCCACGTAAGCTGGCAAATCAAATAAATAATGCCCTGCCCGTAAAGCGCGCATCAAAAAAGGTTTTACCATTACCAAAGATTGGGTGAAGTTGTTTGGAAATTCGGGTCCTACCTCATAACTTGATTGCTGAATGCAAGGGCCTATCACCGCCACTATATTTTCGCTTTGCCCACCTTGCTGCTGCATTAAGTTGAGCGTATTTTGGATGATCCCGTGACATGCCCCCCGCCAACCCGCGTGAATAGCTGCAATAATGTGATGTTTGGGCTCTACCAGTAAAATCGGTACACAATCAGCCGTCAAGATGCCCAAAGTTAGCCCCTGCGTTTTCGTGACCATTGCATCAGCAACGATTGGTGCCGCAGGCGGATTCTCGATTAATATGACTGTAGCACTGTGACTTTGCTCAAGGGTGATCAAGGAATTTTCGGGCATGTTGGCTTTTTGCAACGCAATTGCCCGGTTTTTGCGGATATTTTCCACTTTGTCAGTCGAGCTTAAGCGGCAATTCAACGATTGATATTCACCCTCACTGACTCCCCCCTGCCGGGTAAAAAAAGCATGACGCAGAAAAGGGAAATCGAGCGTTTTATTTTGGATCAACATTTTTTTCTTCCTTGATAAATCCTGCCGGATTAAAATGGGCCAGGTTGCTAAAAGCAGCCACTTTAAAAGCATCCCCCATTTGATCAGCTGATAACAATCGATCTGCCGTTGCCTTAAGGGTTTCTGCTTGAAGAGGATCCGCCCTTTTTAGTAAATTTCCCATGCGGAGTTTAAATCCCATCCGCTCTAACCAAACAGTTTGCTTCAAAGGCCCCCAAACCGACATTCCCTGTTGGATTCCTGCCTGAGCCAGGGCAGAAAAATCCACCCAGGCTGTGACATCACACTCACCCACTAACTGGAGCGGATCAACAGCCTGATGACGCCTAACGGCCTGGAAACTTTCTCCAATCGATCCATTCCGCCCATAATCAATAACTAATATCACCCCGTTATTTCGGCTAACCAATTGTGCTAAAACTTTCATATAGCTGGTGGCCGCCGTCGAGTATTCTAATACCGTCCCTAGAGGATAAGGATCGACCATCAGCATTCTGCTTTTTTCAGACTGCCTAAACTGCCAATCTAATTCTCCCCGATCATTTAATGACACCATTCTTTCCAACCAACCTTCGGGCATCTTTTTAAATTGATGGATGGGAAAAACATCAAAAAACTCGTTAGCAACAACTAATACAGGATTTCCTTGCAAGTCCGGCAAGTGGGTATGCCATGTTACCGGTAAACCTTGCAAACATTGTTGTTGGATATTTTTTAGGGATTGGTTCGTTTCAACAATATGAATCCGTAGGGCTTGTTGAAAAGATGGCCGTAATTTTGCAACTCGCCAAATATCTTGGAGCAATGTCCCACGTCCGGCCCCTAACTCCAGCAGGCAGAAAGTAAAAGGTTCGCCCATTTGCTGCCAGCTATTAATCAGCCAAAAAGCAATCATTTCATTAAATATTTGGCTAATTTCTGGAGCCGTGATGAAATCAGCGCCGGGGCCGATTGGCAGTTTTTGGCGGTAATATCCCTGGCGCTCAAATGAACAGATCTGCATGAAGGATGCTAAGCTGATCGGGCCTTCTTTTCGGATACAATTAATCAGCTGCCCTTGTAATTCATTCATGTTTAAGCAAAAGAGGTTGGCGGCTAGCCATAATGATCAAGCTGATACCTAATACCATCATTGGGATACACAACAACTGACCCATCGTTAATATATCAGCGAAATACCCCAATTGCTGATCGGGTTCACGGAAAAATTCCACAGCGAATCTAGCAAGCGCATATCCAGCAATAAAAATCCCGCTTAAGAGGCCTCCACGCAAACGAAACGACGTGGCGCGAACCAACAAATATAATAGGAGAAACAAGACAATACCTTCCAAAAAAGCTTCATATAGTTGGCTGGGATGACGTGGCAGCCCGCCCCCATTTGGAAATATCATCCCCCAAGACACATCAGTAACCCGCCCATATAATTCCCCGTTAACAAAATTGGCCATGCGCCCCAGAAATAAACCGATCGGTGCAGCACAGGCAAGAATATCAAATAAATAGATGCTTTTAAGGCGCTGGAAGCGGGCATATATCAACGTAACAATAATCACGCCTATCAATCCGCCGTGGAAAGACATTCCCCCTCGCCATAATTTAAAAATATCCGATGGATTTTCCCTAAAATAAGCGAAATTGTAGAACAATACATATCCAAGCCGCCCCCCCAGGATGATCCCCAGCGTTACCCACAAAACAATATTTTCAAATTGTGGCTTGCTAAGCTTGCTGAACGGCAGGGAAATCAAATAAATCCCATATCGCCAACCTGCTAAGATACCGATGATATAAGCCAATGAGTACCAACGGATAACCAGAGGCCCAAACTCTAAAAGAACGGGGTCAATATTGGGAAAAGCTAATAGATATGTCATATACGGCCCATAAAATAAATAATCCCCACAATAAACAATCTATAAGCAGCCAGGCTGCGATCAGGATTACGGATTGATTGTCAGACGCACACCACGTATAAATCTAATGTAAAATTATAATAGAATTTACAAATGTAAAACAGATTATTTATGTAATGAGCCAAATCGGAATCAGATACAACAAGATATCGACTGTTTCCAATTGATAAGATTTATCATTTAAATTATATAAGAATATCTTGATGTAGCTTCTTTTACCCTACTGCTTCCCATCTATAAAAATAGAATGGGAACACTACAACAGCAACATTGGTACCATTAGATCGATGACAAAAAAAAATAAATCTTCTGCCCTAACAATCGGACACTCGAAGAACCTGATATCCAGCGCGTTTAAAATATTTTGGAAATCCGGTTGGAAACGGGTTCTCGCTATCACAATATGCCTGGTCATCGGCAATATTGTGGGGGGGTTCGGGATTGCCAGCTTAATTCCAGCTTTCAACGCTTTGGATTACCAAGGCAGCAATTCAAATCCCTCCAATGCCCATGAAATGGTTCAGGGAATTTTTGAATTTTTAGGAATTCCTCTTGAAATATCTTATATCCTGGGCATTTTTATCATTGCCACTTTCATAAAAGCAATTTTGTCCTGCATTTCTACGAGTTATTTGGGACAAGCTGTCGCGGCGCTATCCACCAAATGGCGTTTGGCTTTATCTTTAGGAATCCAACAAGCACGTTGGCAATATTACAATATTCGCCCCTTAAATGTGGTCGTAGCAGCTCTTGATAAAGATACAGAACGAGCCGGGGCAGCTTATCGGGTTTCGGTAGAGTTTTTTGGTTTTATCCTACAGTTCTTGGCTTATTTTTGTATTGTTATGCTTATTTCTTGGCAAGTGGCGTTGATGTCTTTAGGCATAGGCTTACTGATTTCCTTGGTTTTAAACAAATTTGTGCGCATGAGCAGGAAACTTAGCGCCAAACAAAATGCAACCAATATCCGCATGGGTCGGGAAATGACCAATTTCTTACTGAACATTAAACCCCTCAAAGCCATGCAACGGCACGCACATTTCAGCCATTTATTTGCAAAAACCATTGTCCGTATCAACAAGGGATTGCGTAAAATCATCTTGCTCAAGGAATTACGCAGAACGCTGCAAGAGCCTATGACCGCCTTATTCTTAGCAATTTTCTTTTATATTTCTTTGGCCGTCTGGCAAACCTCTGTCGCTGAAACGATCATCATGGGGCTGCTCATGGAATCCGTTATCAGCGCGATCGGAAAAGCCCAGCAAGCGTTGCAATATTTTGCCAATTTAGAACCTTTTTATATCCACGTCCGCCAGTTAATGGCTGATTTGAAAAAAGAAAAAGAAGTATGGACTGGCGAAAAAATCCCGACTTTGGACCAAGTGATCAATTTTGAAAATGTTGTTTTTTCTTACAGCCGTCGCGCCAATGTTTTAAAAAATGTGTCGCTCGAAATCCCAACCGGTAAAATTACCACCTTAATCGGCACTTCAGGTTCAGGGAAAACAACCCTGATTGATCTGTTGTTAGGATTTTATTTGCCGCAGGAAGGCACAATAAAGATTGATCACGTTAATTTGCAAGACATCAATTTAGCTGCCTGGCGCCAATTAGTGGGATATGTCCCACAAGAAATTATTTTACTCAATGATACAATTTTAAAAAACCTAACATTGGCGGATCCAAGTTTAACCCTTCAAGACGCTGAAGCGGCGCTGCAAGCAGCTGGGTTGAAAACCCTACTGGATTCTTTGCCGGACGGCTTGGACACGATTGTCGGTGAACGGGGGGGGTTATTATCGGGTGGGCAACGCCAACGGATGGCTATTGCCCGGGCCCTGATCCATCACCCCAAATTATTAATTTTGGATGAAGCCACCAGCGCCCTTGATCCCCAAACGGAGCAAGAAATTTATCAGCATATCGCCTCCCTTACCCCTCATTTGACCATTATCGCCATTTCCCACCAACCTTTATGGAAAGAAAAAGCGGCCAAGGTCTATGAGTTGACTCGTGGACACGCCAATTTGGTCAAAGGGTAATAATCTTGATCAACAATGATCTGCAATCTTGGCGCTAACACACAGAAGGTACAAAAATTTACAGCGCTTTTAAATTTAAGCTAGAATTTTACTTGAAAAGCCAGCTTATTTCTTTCGTTGCCAGTGCCATCCCCATGGCTGGTCAGATTTTTTCCAAGCAATAACGCAAAAATTGTAACAACCGCTAAAGCATCCTAGAATCTGATCTGATCCAAATTTAATAGCCAAATAACACCCGCCACATATATGACAATAAGAACCAATCAACAAAGCCATCCCTGCCAACTCACCGGATATGCTCCCAAGCCATGGGTTTTAACCTTAACCAAGGTTTCTGATTGCTTACGATTGGCATCATTACCTCCATAAAGTTCATTGTGTTATAAAATAAATCAGTCTAAATGCTATAGTTAACCTTTATTAAGCTTCTAGGCCAGGTTAAATTGTATCCCTTGCGCTAACGGTAAGTCGTTGGAATAATTAATCGTATTGGTTGCTCGCCGCATATAATTTCGCCAACTGTCAGACCCAGATTCACGGCCACCGCCAGTCTCCTTCTCACCCCCAAATGCCCCTCCTATCTCTGCCCCGCTAGGGCCGATATTGACATTGGCAATCCCGCAATCGCTTCCCTGGGCCGATAAAAAGCGTTCCGCTTGCCGGATATCATTCGTGAAAATACAAGAAGAAAGGCCTTGAGGGACGTCATTATGGATGGCAATCGCGTCGTCGAAGTTTTGATAAGGCAATATGTAAAGAATAGGCGCAAAGGTTTCATGCCGAACAATATCTGTTTGTTTAAGCATTTCCACCAAGGCAGGTTTCACATAATAGGCTTGCGGATATTCTTTTTCATATAAGCGTTCGCCACCCCAAACCTTGCCACCGTCTTTCTTGGCTTGTTCCAGCGCCCGTTGCATCCCCTGGAATGCTTGTTGGTCAATCATGGGGCCTACCAGTACTTTCTCTGTAACCGGGTTACCAACCGGGATTTGTTGATATAGGGATTTTAATTTGCTGAGGACCGTAGGCATCATGGCTTGATCGACAATTAAGCGACGAAGGCTGGTACAGCGCTGGCCAGCCGTTCCAACCGCACTGAACAAAATGGCACGCATGGCTAAATTCAGATCAGCGGAAGAGGTTAGGATCATGCCGTTGTTTCCGCCAAGTTCCAGCAATAAGCGCCCAAACCTGCCAGCCACTTTGGGCGCTATGGCTTTTCCCATGCGGGTGCTGCCGGTGGCACTTACCAATGCAACCTGAGGATGATCAACCAATATTTCCCCAACTTTGGCATCACCCATCAATAGTTGCGATAGATGCGGAATTTGTGGTTGGAATTTTTTGATCGTCCGTTCCCATAATCTTTGACAGGCCAAAGCGGTCAAAGGCGTTTTTTCCGATGGCTTCCACACAACACTGTTACCGCAGACAATCGCCAATGCAAAATTCCAAGCCCATACCGCCGCTGGAAAATTAAAAGCGCTGATAACGCCAACAATCCCTAAGGGATGCCAGGTTTCCATCATCCGGTGTCCAGGCCTTTCTGACGCGATCGTCAACCCGTACAATTGCCGGGATAAACCTGTTGCAAAATCACAAATATCAATCATTTCTTGCACTTCCCCACGACCTTCTTCCAAGATCTTACCCGTTTCCATCGTGATCAATCGTCCAAGAATTTCTTTTGAATTCTTTAATTCTTGCCCAAAAAGCTGGATTAATTCACCCCTTTTCGGCGCAGGCAGTTGCCGGCACGCCTGAAAAGCAATTTGGGCATTCTTAATAATCTGCGATGCTTGTTCAGCCGTATGAGGAGTTACACGTCCCATGAGTTGCCCATCGATAGGTGAGTGTACCAATAGGATACCGGTTGATAATTCGGCAGGATCAATTCCCAGTTTTGCTAACATTTCCTGTAAACGCATGATGATGTATTGCCCTATATTAAAAGGTTAAGAATCTACCCGCAATTTTTTGTTTACCATGACGATCCCATATTAGGCAAGCACGACTAATGTTCCATGATCGCCACGGGATCCGGCGCCGCAGAAGCTGCAGCTGCCAATGCCCGCTGTTGGCTGACCTTTTTTTCAACAGACCACATGATAAAAGGCAACAACAGGCTAAGGACGATAGCAATGGTTGTTACCTTGTCCATTCCAACGAAATGACCTTGGTCATCATTGCTCAAAATCATCGATGAAAAGAAGGCACCGCATGCTCCTGCCAAATGCTGGACAGCGGAAACAAGTGACAGATATCCCGCCCGGTCACGGGCTGGAGTTATCTTGGATAAAATCGTTCCGTTACTGACCATTCGCGCAGAACTAAAAAGCATAAACAGTGGAAATAACACTAAAACCGGCAAGGCCAGGAAGGTATAATTAATGAAACACAAATATAAAACAACAGCTATACATAGTGTGGTGATCGACGTGACAGATGTTGAACCGAACCTATCCACCATGCGGCCCGCAATTCCCATGCTGATAAAACTTAATCCACCCCCAATTAAATATAATAAACTCATATATTCCCGTGGAAACGAAATGTTATGCTGCACATAGGTGGCAATGTTGGGAATGATCATAAACATCGTCAACATCGTGAACAAAGCGATGCCAAGGCCGCCTAATGCCCCTGGATATTTTAACACATTCAAAATATTCCAGAAAGCTTTGCTCACTTTAAATGATGTTGGCATTGTCTTATCCATATGTGCCCTTTGTGGGGGCAGAAGAGATATCACCCCAAGAACAATGGTTGCCCCCAATCCTGCCACCGCGAAAAAAGGGATACGCCAACTACCCAACAACGCTAGTTCCAGCCCGATTGGTACCCCTAAAATGGAGGCTATGGAAAAAGAACCCATTACCACACCTAAAGCCCGGCCACGCCGGCTTTCATGGACATTGTCAGCCACACAGGAAATGGCCAAAGCAGCCGCAGGTCCACCAAAAAAACCTGCACAAACCCTAGTAACAACTAATTGCCATAAATTTTCGGTCAGCCCGCCAAGCGCCGTGGTTGTCACCAATCCCAGTAAAGCCACCGATAAAGCCCGGCGACGATCAAAACGGTCCAAAAACAGGCTAGTGACCAACCCTGCAATACAAGCAGCCGCCGTATAACTACCACCTAAATAACCGATATGGCTGCTGGAAAATATCATCGCTTTAGCAATATCTTCGCCCAGCGGCATCACCATCATAAAATCTAAAATATTTACAAATTGTACTGCTGCCATCAGCAGGACGATTTTCCACTCCACATTTGTTAACCGACTTTTATTGCCTGCCACCCAACTCTCCTATCCGTTGTTATCTTCACCATTTCCCTCACCCTCGATAAAACACGATTTTTGCCGCCTATACTTATGGGTGCATGAAGAATAACTATTTCCCTGTAGCCCCCTTACAAGCCATCCAGATTCTATCGCGTGTGTTACTGGAAAGCTGTTTCTGAAAAACTACGTAACTTCCTGCTATGAAGGCTTTCTAGGCCCAAATCAGCCAGTAGTTCCATGGTATGGATGCCAATTTTCAGATGTTGGGAAACTTGTTGGGTATAAAAAGCACTCGCCATCCCCGGCAACTTCATTTCTCCATGAAGAGGTTTATCAGAAACACATAATAACGTTCCATAAGGAACCCGGAAGCGGAAGCCGTTGGCTGCAATCGTTGCACTTTCCATGTCCAAGGCAATCGCACGGCTTTGACTAAAACGCTGCATTTGTTCATGTTGGGGACGAATTTCCCAATTTCTGTCCGCAACCGTCGCAACCGTACCAGTACGCATAATCTTTTTCAATTCATAGCCACGCAACCCGGTGATGGATCCAACGGCCTGCTGCAAAGCAACTTGGATTTCAGCGAGCGGTGGCAATGGTACCCAAGGTGGCAAATCCGCATCTAAAACATGATCCATCCGAACATAGCCATGAGCCAGTACGTAATCGCCCAAGCGCTGGCTGTTGCGTAACCCGGCACAATGGCCCAACATAATCCAAGCATGCGGACGCAACACCGCAATATGGTCGGTAATGGTTTTGGCATTGGATGGCCCAACCCCTATATTAACCAATGTCAACCCCTGGTCGTTCGGAGCCACAAGGTGATAAGCTGGCATTTGCGGCATACGGGGCAATGGTTTGGGGGTATTTTGATCGGCAAAGCGACTATTGGCTTGCGTACGAATATCGCCAGGTTCAACGAAAGCGATATAGCGGCTTTTCCCCTGCCGCATTAATTCATGACCATATTTGACAAATTCATCCACATAAAACTGATAATTGGTAAAAAGCACAAAATTTTGGAAATGTTCGCAAGAAGTGGCGGTATAATGTTTCAGCCGAAACAAGGAATAATCGACACGCGGTGCCGTAAACAAGGCTAACGGCTTGCTAAAATCTTCACCAACGGTGAAAGTACCATTGGCTATGTTATCGTTCATGACGGCTAAATCCGGAACGTCAAAAATCTCCCGCAGCAATTGCAAGCTTTCAACCGGCAAGCCTTTCTCTAGATGGATGCCTTCCTCAAAAGCAAAATGGATGGGAATGGGCGTAGTGCTGACGCCAATTTCCAATGGTAGTCCATGGTTGCGGAGTAACAGCGACATTTGGTGATGCAAATATCTTTTAAACAATTGCGGACGCGTTAACGTGGTATAATAGACCCCAGGGTTATAAACAAACCCGTAGCTTAAACGGGTGTCATGTTGGGCAAAATGTTCATTGCGCAACCGCACATAGGGATAATAGGCGCGGTGGCGTTCCTTAAGTCCCTTAGTTGAAAATTTTCTAAAAGCATCGCGTAAAAAATTGGTGTGCTGTTCATAAATATTCAATATATGTTCCAATGCTTTGTCGGCATCATTGGCAAAGATTGGGGATATTTTCTCCGGTTCTATCATTCATGTCCCTTAAAACGTAATAATAAATTGAGCCAGCACCTTTAGCTGATTAACCGACGCCACCAACCTTTGCGCTGCTTTTCTGCAGTTGCCGGGTTATTGGATGCCTCAGCATCCGGCCCTTGTTTTTGCCTGTTTTGGGAATGACGGTTGCCATCACTTTCTTTGTCTGAAAACAATGGGGGTGATGATACCGATGATTCCCGAGCGGTATAAACCGGTGTTGATTGTTCCCTGTCTGGCGTTTTCGTCTGGATGTCTTGCCCTGCCCTGCCATCGGAGGAGTAAAGAACTTTCATCACTTCCTCTTTTTTCGGCGGTATTATCGGCTGCGGGTTAGTTAACACCGCCGATTCGCCTACATTTTCGGGTGAAATAGCGGATGAAGTTTGGTCAATTTGTGCCTGATTCCGGGGTGGACGAGGGAAAGGTCCCTGCCCGCGCTGTTTGTTTCGCGGATGACGCAGTTCGCCTTTTGGTTTATTGCCACGCCCATAATCGTTACGACGATCGCCCCTTCTGCGTTTTTCCTGAAAAAGCGAGTTTTCCCCTTCAGCAGGCGGGGTTTGTTCGGCAATTTTTTCATGAACCGATTCAGCTGATGCCACGTTTTCAAGATCAGGTAATTCGGTAGTTTCCATTTTTTCTTGCAAGCCGCTTTCTGCGCTTGCTTTCACTTGGTGGTGACGTTCGCGTTGCTTGGGCTGTTCCTCTTCATTCTCCTCATCACCGCGAATATGGGCAAAAATATCCTTCCCGGGCAATGTCTCTTGCTCAATAGCTGGGGCTGATACTTTAACGTTTTTCGGAATAACAACGATTTCGCCCAGATAATTGATTTTAAAGTCAATCGGGGAAGCCTTTTCATCAATCATCCAGACAACCGCCAAATGATGGCGTTTCTCAATATCAGCCAATACATGACGCTTATAATTCAGGATATAGGTAGCAACAACCGGAGCCACTACCACTTGGATCTCGAAGCCGGGTTTTTTAAAGCCGTCCGATTCAATTTGGCGTATAATATCAAGACAAATTGATTCGGTTGAACGCAAGTGGCCGCTACCGCCACAGAAATGGCAAACCTGCGAATTACTCTCAAGCAAGCTAGGCCTCAAGCGCTGCCGGGACAATTCAAGCAAACCAAACGTACTGATCCGCCCGATTTGGATCCGGGCCCGATCAATCTTCATCGCATCCTTTAAACGCCGTTCGACCGCCTGGTTATTACTAGCGCTCTCCATGTCGATAAAATCAATGACGATCAACCCTGATAAGTCGCGCAAACGAATTTGACGGGCGATTTCATCCGCTGCCTCTAAATTGGTTTTTAAAGCCGTTTCCTCAATGTGGCGCTCCCGAGTGGCACGTCCTGAATTCACATCAATTGCCACTAAAGCTTCCGTGTGGTCAATGACGATATATCCACCGGAGCGCAATTGCACCCGTGGATTCAACAAGGCCAATAATAGGCTTTCCACCTCATATTGCTGAAATAAGGGGATGGTTTCATTGCGATCTTGCTGGACGCGCCTAGCATGGCTCGGTACCAATACCCGCATGAAAGCTTTCGCTGTTTTGTAGGCTTCGTCGCCGGAAACAATGATTTCCTCAATTTCCTTCGTATATAAATCCCGCACCGCCCGCTTGATCAAATTCGCTTCTTCATAAACCAAACTAGGGGCAGAAGAATGGATGGTTAATTCACGTATTTCCCCCCACAACCTCGTTAGATATTCACAATCACGCTTAATTTCTGATTTGGAACGCTCACTGCCAGCCGTGCGGATAATAACCGCCATTCCCTTGGGCATTTCGAGCTCATCAATAATGGCTTTTAACCTTTTGCGATCTGCAGCTGACGTGATCTTGCGGCTAACCCCCCCGCCACTTCTGCCGGAATTCGGCATTAATACGCAATAACGTCCCGCCAGAGAAATATAGGTGGTAATAGCGGCCCCTTTATTGGCCTTTTCTTCCTTAGTCACCTGAATCAACATCACCTGGCGGCGTTTAATGACTTCTTGGATTTTATAGCGCCGCAATAAACGTTGATAAATTAACCGTCTATTTGCCTCAATTTCTTCTACCCCGCCGATAATTTCGACATCCGATGATTCGTCAGACGTGGTATTTGCCCCCTGAGCATTCTCGTCTTCAGCACGCAACTGCTCTGTAGATGTGTTTGATTCCGCTGACTGGTGTGCATGATGATCTGAAGCATCCAGGGATTCCAAAGCATTCACCGCAGATTCATTAGCAATTATCCCAGGCGTGGCTGATCCTTCATTATTCTTCGGCGTATCGTCCCCATATAGAATTTCTTGCGGATACCTAGATACATTGCCTTCAACTGGATCCGGCGGAGTCTGAGAATTATTCGGATCTGATGCCAAAATTTCAGGTTGTTGGCTTAGGTCCTGCCCTTCTTGATTCATTTTTGCAATATCTTCGGGATGTTTTTGGTATTTTTCATCCGAAAGACTATTTTCAGAACCTATATCCTCACCCTGTTCACCCTTACCACCAGCAGCGACGGACATAGAGGAGTCACTAAATCTTTCTGCCTCCAGCTCTTTTTCTAAGGCAATCTTATCTTCAATCGGGATACGGTAATAATCGGGATGTATTTCACTAAAGGGTAAAAAACCGTGGCGATTACCGCCATATTCAACGAAGGCTGCCTGCAGCGATGGTTCTATACGGACAATCTTGGCAAGATAAATATTACCTTTAACAAGTTTTTTATGCGTCGTTTCGACATCAAAGTCTTCTAGTTTTTTTCCATCAAGAACAACGACCCGTGTTTCCTCCGGATGGGAGGCATCGATTAACATTTTTTTGCTCATTTAATTCTTTTCCTTGACAACGGTAGCGCTTATCCTCCGTCAGCCATTTTAATGGGGACCGAAGCCTATAAGTTATGAGCGCTCGTGAATGTAAGTGTTTTGTGTGTTGAGAGTACTGAAAGTCCGGTAAAAATCGGCTATTCCCTATGGTCAATAATAAACGGCTGATCGCGCCTGTACTTAAAAGGAACCATCCAAGCAAAGCCTTTTTTCTGCCACATTTATCATGATAAAAATGGGAAGAAGTGGTTGGCTGAGCGGTAGGTAAACTTATTTTAAACATGCTAGGTAAATAATCGAGAATATTAATAAATACAACAATCGCAAATGGTGCCGGGCTTAAGGATCATCTTTTTTTTAAAAGATTTTATTCTTCGTTAGGAATACCTATAAATCATTGATATAGCAAGTTCGATTTAAAAAAAATTACAAAAGTCCGTTTGCGATCTGTCCTAAATAGTGCTAGTTTGGCCAATATTTCAAGTCTTTTATGGGTTGTTTGTATAAATGAGAAAGTTCGTTACTTAAAAAATGATTGGGGTTTTAAAAAAAGAAACTGTCGGATTATTGGTTCACTCCCCTGCGCCTGCAAGGGTTCATATTTTATGCCAATGTCTTTTATGGTTGCAGCGGGTATTTCTCTATATTGCCGTTTTTTGCCCGTTTTCTGCGGCTCCCAGTTTTGGGCAAGCTCTCCATGAATTAAAAGCAATACGGATTGGTGAGCATACCGATAAAACACGGATGGTTTTTGAGTTATCTAGCCAACCTGCCTTCGTCATTTTTGCCTCCAGCACACCCCAACGGTTGATTGTCGGCTTGGAAAAAACCAATAGCCGCCTGAATCCCACCGTTGAGAATCGAGGGTTGGTTAAAAGCCTTACCTATCAAGGGGATACCAAAACCGGACTTTATGTGGTGATTGAACTAACATCTGCCGCTTGGGCCAAGCAACCAGAAATTATTTCTAACCCAGGCAATGGTAATGTCCGGGTGGTGATTGATTTAATTCCGGTCTCACCCGAGCGTTTCCAGCAGCAAGTCATGGCTCGGGCCACTCTAACCTCTCCTTCTGCCCCTACTATCATAGGTATCAATAGCTGGCAGGAGTTAAATCATGCCGGTATAAGCTTGGCTACATCTGCAGATTCCATAGACTTCCCCCCTATTCCGCCACTCAAGCCATTAATAAGTTCTCAGATTGCCGATAACCACCCCAAAATGATTGTTGTGATTGATGCAGGGCATGGCGGCATTGATTCGGGAGCAGTTGGTATCCACGGCACCCAAGAAAAACAAATTACCCTATCGCTTGCCAAAAAATTAAAATCTTTGTTGGAAGCAGAAGGTAACTATATGGTCTATATGACCCGTGAAGATGATCGCTTTTTATCTCTCAGCCAACGCGTTCATTTCGCCCGTTCCATGAAAGCAGATTTGTTTATTTCCTTCCATGCCGATTCCCATGCCGACTCATCTCTAAGGGGCATGTCAGTTTATACTTTATCCGAAAAATCTTCAGACGCCGAAGCCCAGGCACTGGCCAATAAAGAAAATAAGGCGGATATTATTGGGGGGGTCATATGGGAAGAACAAGATCGGCAAGTTAGTGCCATTTTAATTGATTTGTTGCAACATGAAACCAATACCCGGTCGGTAGTTTTTGCCTCTTTGGTATTGAAAGAAATTGGTAAAGAGACTACACTCCTGAGGAATAGCCACCGCTCCGCAGGCTTTATGGTTTTAAAGGCAGTAGAAGTGCCATCCATTTTGCTTGAAGCGGGGTATTTATCGCATATCCAGGAAGAGGCGCTGCTGAATTCGCCATCCCATCAAGATAAATTGGTGCAGGCGCTAAAGCGTGCTATTCAAAAATATAGGAAGTGGAAAAATAATTCGTTCCCGGGACACTAAGGATAAAAATGCTTTCTATAAAATAGAAAATTTGATTGGTTCATCTTTTTTTGTAAAGGTTGATAATGTTTCGTAAATTATGGACTGTATTTTCTTTTCTGATCATGATGGCTTTAACCACCAGCGGTTTGACTGTATTTGCCCTTTATCAGCATTATTCGAAAGATATCCCGGATTACCAGGCATTACAGGAATATTACCCAGCGGTGGTTAGCCGTATCTACGCTGGCAATGGCAGTTTATTGGCTGAATACGCCTCTGAAAAGCGCATCTTCGTACCTATAACTTCGATCCCTAAACGCGTGGTTTATGCCTACTTATCAGCTGAAGATAAGACTTTTTACAGCCATTCAGGCATTGATGTCCCAGGATTAGTTCGGGCTGCCTTGATCAATGCGTTAAATCTGTTTCAAGGCAGCGATCGGCGACCCATCGGTGCCTCCACCATCACGCAACAGGTCGCTAAAAACTTTTTTTTAACCAATGAAGTAGCACTCAGCCGCAAAATCAAAGAAATGATATTGGCCTTTCGGATTGAGCAAACCTATTCCAAGGACCGGATCTTGGAATTATATTTGAATGAAATCTATTTAGGACCGCGCAGTTATGGGATTGCGGCAGCGGCCTTGAACTATTTTGATAAATCGCTTGATGAATTAACCATTGCCGAAGCTGCCTATTTGGCAGCCTTGGCTAAGGGGCCTGAGAATTATCAACCCATCCGTCAAGCCAAAGCCGCCAAAGAACGCCGCGATTGGGTGATTGGCCGGATGATGGATGATGGCTATATTTCCGCGGAAGAGGCCAAATTGGCCATCCAGCAACCTTTAGTGCCAAGACAGCCGCAAGCCAGACAGCAGTTCGAGGCTGATTATTTCACGGAAGAGGTAAGGCGTACCGCCATTGCCCAATTCGGTGAAAAGGAAGTGTACCAGGGTGGGCTATCTATTAAAACCTCACTAGATCCACAATTGCAAGAAATTGCCAATCAAACATTGTGGGCAGGATTGGTGGATTATGACCGGCGCCATGGCTATCGTGGCCCAATCACCAATATTGCCATCACCGACCAAAATTGGAGTCAAGAGTTAAAGAAAGTCCCTACAAATCCAGCCTATCATCAATGGCAATTGGCTGTGGTTTTGGAAACCCAAGACAAATTGGCAATTATCGGATTAAATAGTGGCCAAAAAGGCCAGATTAGTCTGGATGAATTGAAATGGGCCCGCCGTATCCTCGATAACGGCAATCTATCCCCGACTGTTCAAAAAACTGCTGATGCCTTAAAAAGGGGGGATGTTATTCTGGTGGAACCCTTAAAAACAGCCGCGACACCAGCAACAAATTCACTCACGCCTATTGCTACACCTGTTGTACAAACCTATCAACTGCGTCAGGTGCCGAAGGTCAGCGGTGCGATCGTAGCATTAGATCCACATACCGGGCGTGTGTTGGCGATGACCGGTGGCTGGGATTTCAAAAGCAGTCAATTCAACCGGGCCACCCAAGCGCAGCGGCAACCGGGTTCTGCTTTTAAGCCATTTGTTTATATGGCGGCTTTGGATAGTGGCTATACACCAGCTACAATCCTGTTAGATGCCCCTATCCTGATCGACCAAGGGCACGGTTTGCCGCCATGGCGACCGGAAAATTATACCCAGCAATATTACGGGTCTGGCACCATGCGGCTGGGGATCACCAAATCCCGTAATTTGATGACGATCCGTTTAGCCCAGGCCATTGGCATGGATAAAGTGGTAGAATATGCAACAAAATTCGGTGTCAGCGACAAACTGCCCTCCATTTTGGCAATGTCCCTGGGAGCCGGTGAAACAACCTTGCTGAAATTAACAACCGCTTATGGGATGATCGTCAATGGCGGCCATCAAATCATTCCTTCAACCATCGACCGCATTCAAAACCGCTATGGCCAGACCATTTATCGCCATGACCAAAGGGATTGCAGCGATTGCCAACCTTTGAAAATCCTTGAGATGCCAGTGATTGCCGATAATCGTGAACAACTGGTTGAACCCACGACCGCCTACCAAATGGTTTCGCTGCTTGAAGGTGTTGTCCAAAATGGCACGGGAATCGTCGTCAAGTCCGTTGGTAAACCCTTGGCTGGCAAAACCGGCACTACCAATGATCACCATGACGCCTGGTTTGTTGGTTTTTCCCCTGATTTGGTCGTTGGTGTTTATATAGGCTACGACCAGCCGTTAAGTCTGGGTGGGCGGGAAGAAGGGGGCACTTTGGCAGCCCCCATCTTTAAAAATTTTATGCTAGAAGCATTAAAAGATAAGCCAGCCAGTCCTTTTCGCGTACCCCCAGGCATTCGATTTGTAAGGATCGACAGTAAAACCGGTAAATTAGCAACCCCTGCCAATCCCGATTCTATTTTAGAAGTTTTTAAGCTAGGTACCGAGCCAAAAGCAGGTGACCAGCAGCCAAATGTCTTTGGTGAAGACTCCACCACGCCAGATTCACCGCAGCAGCCCGGGACGGATGGGATTGACAATTCGGATGACGGTATCTACTAACATATTAGGTATCCTGATGATCTTTTGATACAGGCGAATCAAGCCATTAAAAGTTTTATTTAAATTATAAAGGCCAGTTAAAATGCGTGCCGAATTAATGACTGTGGTCGACGATATCAACCGGGCAATTGATCTGCTTGGGAGGTATCTTTGACCTTGAAAAATCGACCCTACGCTTGGATGAACTGAACGCAATGGCCGAAAATCCCACTTTGTGGGAGCAGCCGGGACAAGCCCAAAAGATTTTAAAAGAACGCAACAAATTACAGCAAGCCCTCAACAATTATCAGCAGTTAAAGAATCAACTGGCCGATAATATTGGCTTGATTGAATTGGCTGAACAAGAAAACGAAGCAGATATTTTGCAGGAAGCTGAAAAGTCTTTGGCTGATTTACAAGACATTGCCCGTAAACGTAAATTGGAAAGCTTGTTATCGGGCGAGGCAGACGGCAATGACAGTTATCTCGAGGTTCATGCAGGTGCGGGCGGTACCGAGGCACAAGATTGGGCGGAATTGGTATTGCGCATGTATTTAAGATGGGCAGAACAGCATGGCTATAAAACCGAAATTTTAGAGGAAAGCCAAGGCGAGGAAGTAGGCTTGAAATCAGCCACGGTAAAAATCCTTGGGTTTCGGGCTTACGGCTGGCTGAAATCTGAAAGCGGCGTCCACCGCCTAGTGCGGATCTCGCCTTTTGATAGCCAATCCCGCCGACACACTAGTTTTTGTTCGGTTTGGGTCTATCCCGTGATCGACGACACCATCAATATCGATATCCAGGAAAAGGATTTGCGGGTTGATACCTATCGCTCTTCAGGGGCTGGCGGTCAACATGTTAATAAAACTGACAGCGCGATCCGGATTACCCATATTCCCACCAACATAGTCGTCCAATGCCAATCAGACCGTTCCCAGCACCGCAACCGGGCCACCGCGATGGATATGTTGCGCTCGCGCCTGTATGAACGGGAGTTGCAAATCCGGGAAGACAAGGCTGCCGCTGAACAAGCTAAGAAAACGGAGATCGGCTGGGGGTACCAAATCCGCTCGTACGTTTTACATCCCTATCAAATGATTAAAGATTTACGTACGGAAGAAGAAACAACCGATAGCTTGGCCGTATTAAACGGCGACATTGATCGGTTTTTATATGCCTCCCTCGCCCAACGTTTAGGAGAACCGCGCCCATGAACCAACTTGTTAAAACACCCCTTCTTTACCAAAAAGCTTTGGTTTGGGATGCCCATAGCTGCCTGCCTTTAAAAACGGGGATTGATTTATCACCCCTATCGCGCCACAAAAAAGCGGGAATTGACTACGTTTCCATCAATGTGGGCATGGATTTTAACCCTTGGACTGATTGTATCCGGGTGTTGGCTTATTTCCGCAGTTGGATCAGACAACATTCCGATGAATTTATGCTGGTTAACGCCATCGATGATGTCAGGCATGCCAAATCACTAGGCAAATTAGGGATTACATTTGATCTTGAAGGTTCGGTTATGCTGGACCAAGATTTAGATATGCTGGGCCTGTTCCATGATTTAGGGGTGCGGCAAATCCATTTTGCCTATAACCGTGACAATGAGGCTGCTGGCGGCTGTCATGGCCGCGACATCGGCCTAAGTAATTACGGACGGCGTTTGGTAAATGAAGTCAACCGCTTGGGATTGCTCATGGATTGCTCGCATACGGGTTATCGCAGCAGTATGGAAATCATGGAAATATCAACAAAACCCGTTATCTTCTCCCATGCCAATTGTGCCGCTTTAAAGGATCATCCCCGCAATATCCGCAATGATCAAATCGATCGGTGTGTTGCAACCGGTGGCGTCATCGGGGTTAATGGGATTGGCATTTTCTTAAGCGACCAACCGGCCAACGCTACAACCATGATCCCCCATATCGATTATTTGGTACAACGGGTGGGTGCCAAGCATGTTGGGTTGGGCTTGGATTTCAGTTTTATCAAAGGCATTGATGATAACCCGCCCAATTTTGAAGCAGCGTTGTGGTGGCCGCCAGAAGCTGGATACGGCTCCGGCATGACCTATGCCCCACCTGAATCTTTCATTCAAATTGCAGAAGCTTTGCTAAAAAAAGGGTATAAGGAAAAAGATATTCTGGGGATTCTTGGGGAAAACTTTTTGCGTGTTGCTGGCCAAACTTGGGCCACTTAAACAATTGTAATATAAACTATAACACCTTGCTTGTATCAAGGAGCCTATAAAGGCCGGTCTTCCAATTTTAATTGCAAATCGTCAATTGTTTGGCGCACGGATGTTAAATAAGGATTAATTTCCAAGGCTTGGCGGAAAATAGACAAGGCTTGTCTTTCCTGTCCTTGAAACAAATACACGTAAGCCAACCGGGTTAGCGCGGAGAAATGGTGGGGCTCTAATTCCAATGCCTTCTCCAAGTCGGTTTTCGCTTGGTCATATTCTTGCATCATCATCAAAATGGTTGCCCGCTTATGCCAAGCTTCGGCAAAATCAGGGATTAAGGCAATCACCTGATTAAAATTGTCCAACGCACCCGCATAATCGTGGGTAACCATAGCATGCATACCGTTTGATAATAAATTCCCAGCCGTTGCATTGGGGGCATGATACCAAATTTCCCAAATGAGTTTTTCAGCAACTTTGGCATCAGTTGGGTTTTGGGCAGTTTTTAATTTATTAAATAGTTCTGGCAAACGTTTGTCATATTGATCCGCTTGGGCAGCCCCCATGCTTAGAAAGCTGGTTAATAATCCAATATATAGTTTTTTCAACATGTTTTTGCTCCCAGCATCTACTAACCTATAATTTGACGTCTACAATACGCGAAAGATATCAAATATTCCCCAGAAAGGAAAGAGTAGATGGTCAACCCCTAAAACCCAAAATGGACTGCAGCAGATTTATCGTCCTGTTGATGGAATTTTAAGGCACGCCCAAATGAAAAAAGGAAGAAATTAATTTCTTCCTTTTTAAAACTTAAGATTTTTAAGCCTTATCATCCAGGTTCTATAGCCTTGATAAACCTAACCTTGACGAACCTTATAGCGCGGGTTTGTCTTGTTGATAACATAGGTGCGCCCACGACGGCGGACAACCAAACAATCTTTATGGCGCGCCTTGGCGGCCTTTAAGGAATTTGCAACTCTCATCACGACCTACCTTCTATACCCAATACCTTATAAAACAGATCAGGTTTTGTAGAATATTATTAAAATCCTGTCAACTCTTATATCAGGATTTCTATCCCTGAAAATAAATTCCTGGTGGTTTCGGAAGTTATTTCAGGAAAATATGCCATGGTCAGCCATCAAAACAATCACATCTCCGAATATCCTGGCCCACCTCCACCCTGCGGGGTGGTCCACACAATATTTTGCTTAGGGTCTTTGATATCACAGGTTTTGCAATGGATGCAATTTTGGGCATTGATTTGCAATTTCGGCTGCCCCTGCTCCTCGATTATCTCATAAACGCCAGCTGGGCAATAACGCTGTTCCGGCGCATCATATAAGGGCAAATTATATTGGATGGGGATCGAAGGGTCTTTCAGCCTCAGATGGCAGGGTTGATTTTCCTCATGCAAGCTATTGGATAAAAAGACTGATGACATCAAGTCAAAACTGATCCGACCGTCGGGTTTGGGATAGTTTATTTTAGGTGCTTGCGACGCTAACAGTAAGCTTTCATGATCAGCATGATGGCTAAAAGTCCAAAGCGAACGCCCGCGCAAGATGTAAGTGTCAAGGGCAGAATATAAAAGTCCGCCCCATAAGCCTAAGCGGAAAGATGGCCGGATATTACGGACGCGTTTTAATTCCTGCCAAACCCATGATTTTCTAAGCTCTTTAGGATATTGTACCAACAATTTTTTGGCCGTTTGGTTTTGAGCAGGAACTGTGTTGGTAACCGCCCCAAAAGCAGCTTCAGCAGCAATCATGCCAGATTTCATCGCGGTGTGCGTACCTTTAATTTTTGGCACATTCAGAAAACCCGCCGCACAACCAATAATGGCGCCTCCAGGAAAAATAAGTTTGGGAATGGATTGAAAGCCACCCTCATTCAACGCTCGGGCACCATAAGAGAGGCGTTTGCCATTTTCAAGCAAGGGGCGCAGGAAGGGATGGTTTTTAAACCGCTGCAGCTCTTGATAGGGATTTAAGTAAGGATTACGGTAATCCAAACCAATAACAAAACCCACCGCCAGTAATTTTTTATCCAAATGATAGACAAAAGATCCGCCATAAGTTCCTTGGTCAAGCGGCCAACCGATGGTATGGACAACCTTGCCCGCTTGGTGCAAATTTTCAGGAATCTCCCATAATTCTTTTAAGCCGATGCCGTAGGTTTGCGGGTTAGCAGGCGTACGTAATTGAAATTTCTGCATCAATTGTTCACTTAAAGAACCTCGGCAACCTTCTGCAAAAAGGGTATAGGTCGCGTGAATCATCACCCCTGCTTGATATTGGTTAGTCGGGTTACCACCTTTATCCACGCCCTGAGCATTGGTAATAATGCCGCCGACCTGTCCATCTTCCCCAATGATGGCTTCCGCGGCAGCAAAACCGGGATAGATTTCAACCCCTAAGCTTTCAGCTTTTTGCCCTAACCAGCGGCAAAATTGGGACAGACTGATAATGTAATTCCCGTGGTTCTTCATAGGCCTTGGGGTCGGCAAGCGGAGAGATTTTTTATTAGTTAAGAAATAAAAGGCATCTTGCGTAACCGCCGTTGTTAAAGGTGGAGGCGAGGTCAACCAATCTGGTAATAATTCGTTGAGGGCACTAGGCTGAAGCACGGCACCTGAAAGAATATGGCCACCCACCTCGGACGCTTTCTCAACCACACATACCGAAATTTCTTTGCTAGCCTGTTGCGCTAATTGTTTTAAACGGATGGCTGCTGACAATCCGGCAGGACCCGCCCCTACAATCACGATATCATAGGCCAATTCCTCTTGTTTCATCCCTGCTCCCCGTCCTATCATCCCTTAATAGAATATTTAATAGCCATATTTTTCCTTAATATGTTCTAACATATTCCCATCCTAATATTTTTTCATAGCAAGAAAAATCTATTTTGATAAAAGTTTTTTTCTGCCATACTCCATTTTTATTCATTAACGACCCTGTAGGAACCTAATCAGGTGGCTGAAAGATTGAGATAATGACTGACCAAAAATCCCCTTCCCATCTTTGGCAATTGCTAATCACCCAATGGCAATTGGCAGGGGTTGAAAATTTTACATCAAATATACCAGGGAAAATCATGAAAAAAAAACAAGAAAAACCTGTTTCCACCAACCAACCAATCTCACTTCAGCCTGCTAAATCTGCTATTGGGCCGCAAATGGCTTCTGCTGACATTTCAAGCCAAGAAGTTTTCCAAGATACCTATCAATCCGTCTCTAAAGTTTCCGACCTTGAGCAATTGCGGCAGTTGTTGCTGCATTTTGATGGTTGCCCCCTTAAAGATACCGCGACCAACCTAGTGTTTTGTGACGGAAACCCCAATGCCCGTATCATGTTTATCGGCGAAGCACCGGGTGCGGATGAAGACCGGCTGGGTAAGCCCTTTGTCGGCATGAGCGGTCAATTACTAGACAGCATGATTAAATGGATCAAGCTCGACCGGGAAAATATCTATATCAGCAATGTGATTTACTGGCGCCCACCGGGAAACCGCGCACCCACCACCTCCGAAATTGCCGCGTGTTTGCCTTTTGTTGAGAAGCAGATTGCTTTAATTAACCCCTCCATGCTGATTTTGGTGGGCGGGATTGCCGCCAAGGCCCTGTTGCAAAAGCCGGATGGGATCATGAAAATCCGCGGGCAATGGTTCCCTTATCAAAATAATTTCTTAAGCAGTCCCATCCCAGCCATGCCCATTTACCATCCGGCTTTTTTATTGCGTCAGCCCGGCCAGAAGCGTATGATATGGCGCGATTTATTAACTATTGAAGACCGGCTGATTAAAGAAAAAATACTTCCCTGATATATTTCAAACGAATCAGTTGCAACAGCTTAGCAGCAAGATGAAGCGTTTGCAATCATGGCCTTTGTTTCAATTAGATACTAGAAAAAACTAGAGAATCATTCATCAATCCATCACCCATTTTCCCCTAAAAACCCGATATTTTTTGGGCGCATTTTTGGTCATTCGCGTAAACTCAGATAGTTTTCCCCCGTTAAAAAACACCCTCCATCTTTTGATTGCAGGCAGAAGGTTTTTGTTCCAACACCTAGGTCAAATTTATAAGTTATTTTTATACCTGCTTGCCAATCCCTGAAAAAACCGCTATGAAACAGTGGCTTCAATCAGATGTTTCTTTGGAGAATACCCGAATGATCCTGTACCCAGCACGTACAAAAGACCGTTGGTTCCAAATTGCTGTTGGGTTGATTTTATTTTTAGCAGTGGCTTCCCCTTCCTTAAAAGCACAGACACCCCTATCCAGCCTAGGATTAGAGGGGTTGTCCCCTATTGGGATGTTGGATCATACCAATGCCCAGTTTTATGAGCAAATATTTACATTACAACAACAGGGTGATTGGGCAAAAGCAGATTTACTGATTAAAAAATTAACCGATCCGCTTTTAATGGGCCATATCAAAGCGCAGCGTTTATTGCATGTTGCGTACAAATCGAGTTACCTGGAACTTGTGGGATGGCTCAAACAATATAGTAATCATCCACAGGCAGAAGCCATTTATAATTTGGCTGTTCACCGTAAGCCTGCGACCAACAGCACCGGTTCAATCCCTAAACCACAATTTAAACTGTTCAAGGACGGCAACCCCGACATGAACATGATCGCTGCTGGTCCTGAATGGAAACAGGGTTTACAAGCATGGGTGAATGGCAACTATCCCTTAGCCATTAAAAATTTTGAGAAAGTGGGAACAAAATTCCAGAACGTTCCCTGGGTTGCTTCAGCCGGAGCATTCTGGGCAGCCAGAGGGTATTTGAAAATCGGCAACCCGCAAAAATATTCCGAATGGATGACGATTGCCACCCATTATCCCCGTACTTTTTATGGGCAATTGGCCGTTAAGATTTTGGGGATATCGCCAACGGTTGATTGGTCACATCCCGATTTCAGCGCAAAAGACGTTGCCCATATCCAGCGTTACCCCAGTGGACAGCGCGCCTTGGCTCTTTTACAGGTTAACCAAGCCGCCTTGGCAGAAGATGAGTTGCATGTGCTGCGCCAACAAGCGGATGCACCAACGATTGAAGCCTTGCTTACCCTCTCCCAACAACTTAATTTTACTAACCTAAGCTTCCAAACCAGTGCCCGGAATCAACATTTGATTTTAAATAATAATAACTTGATGACTGGCCTTTATCCGATTCCCAATTGGTCGCCTCAAGGGGGTTTTAAAATTGATCCAGCCTTGCTGTATGCTGTCATGCGGCAAGAATCAAGCTTCAACCCAAACGCCCTCAGCCGCAAAGGGGCTAGCGGTTTGATGCAGTTAATGCCTGATACCGCCTATCACATAACCAATAACCGCCCATTACGCAATAATCAGCGTGAATTGTTAATTCCCGAAGTTAACCTCTCGATCGCTCAAGATTATATCTTTCAACTGTTAGGCAATGAAGATGTCAGGGGCGATTTAATTTTAATGACAATTGCTTATAATGCAGGACCAACCAGGGTAGCCAAATGGAAAAGACGGTTTTCATATGATCAAGATCCCCTGCTTTTTATTGAACGTATCCCTTTTCGGGAAACCCGCCTCTATGTCCAGCGGGTCTTAACCAATCTTTGGATTTATGGCGACCGATTAGACCAAAACATCCCTTCCTTGCAGGCTTTAGCATCGGGGTTCTCGCCGGTTTATGTCAGCCAGGATCACCGGGTACAAAATCCTCAAGTCGCTTTCAAAGGACAATAACATTTGGGCGCCTCGATTGCCATTGCCATATTGACCGTCTCTGATACGCGCACCATCCATGACGATAAATCCGGCGCTAAGTTGGCGGAATTAATCGTCCGTGATGGCCACCAAGTGATCGAACGCCAAATCATCCCAGACGATCAGCACTTGATTCAAGAAACACTCCTAAAATGGCTTTCATCCAAATGGATTGATGTCATTATTGCAACGGGAGGTACCGGTTTGACTGGTCGGGATGTCACCCCAGAAGCTTTCCGTGCCGTTTATGAAAAGGAAATCGACGGTTTTGGCGAGATGTTCCGCTGGCTTAGTTATCAAAAAATTGGTACATCCGCTTTACAATCACGGGCAACGGGCGGGGTGGCTCAAGGCAAGTACCTGTTTGCTTTACCAGGTTCCCCAAGCGCCTGCCAAGATGCCTGGGAATTTATTTTAAAACATCAATTGAATGATCAATGTCGGCCTTGCAACCTGGTGCAATTAATGCCAAGGTTACAAGAAGATAAATTGCGACCATCCCCGAAAAAATAGCTTTCCGGGCATTTATCCGGTGTGATCAAATGGCAAATACCAACATTCCTCCTCCCTCCCCTTTGTCATCTTTTTCCCTAATGGAAAAAATGCCCGCCCAAGGGGTAACCCATCAACATTGGCGGGTGGGAAGCAAGATTAACAGACAAAAACTAATTTGGCGGGTTCCGGTGACAGTCCCATCAGGCTTTCGGGATAGCCGCCAATATTTGGAGTATCAACAGGAATGTTACGCTGCACTTTTGCCTAGCGGCCACACACCCACCTTACACACAATGGTCCAACCCAGTGTGGCTTGGCCACATGGAGGATTACTGATCCAAGAGATTACCGGGCGCATCCCTAGCCAATTTACCGATTGGCAAGGAATTGCCGCTTGTTTGGCCGCAATCCATCAGTTGCCTGTCAACCCATTACCACCCACCATCCCTGCCCCAGAAAACATATGGGCGGCAATCGGCCAAACAATTACTAAACGATTCTCATCCCTGGATCAGATATCGCTTTCCCCCATCATCAAGCAACAAATCCTTGAGGAAATCAAATGGGCGCAATCATTTTGTGTATCGGCGCCGTTAAACAAATACCAGCGATGCTTCAATCTATATGATTGCCACCCTGCTAATTTCCTGGTGGATCATTGGGGAAAAGCCTGGTTTGTCGATCTTGAAAAAATCATCATCGGTCATCCTGCCATCGATTTGGCGCATGCAAGCTTGATGACTTCTTTGTCCTGGCATCCTTCCTTAACCGCTTTGTTGTCCCTGGATGATATCCTCCATTTTCACCGATTTTATTTTTCACATTTTCCGCCTTCCCATTATGAGGGAATCCAAAAACTTCTATTACCCGTCCGCCGTCTTATCTGGATACGGACGCTTTCTTGGGCTTGGGATTGGCTGGCTACTATTTCATTTTCCCCTGACCCGGCCATCTGCATTTTCCAACAAGCGGTGCAGCAACGTTTAAGGATGTGGTTTGAAGCAGAAGTGTTTATAAAAATGCAGCAGCAGTTGCAAAATCATAGGTTGATTAATGGTCTTGCCAATTTGTATATAACCTGATATGTTCACTCTATGTTCTTTTTTATTTCCATGGGCAGGCGGAGATGGATACTTTAAACATATCAAAAATAAAAGGTCGGGGCGCGGTCAGTAACCATAGCGGGCGTTTTGAACGTTTTACCTATGAAAAATCCCAAGACGGTTGGGAAACGTCGGATCCTGAGCCTGCGCCTGTTGCAACCAGTGTTTACCCCGACGCTAGTAAAAGCGTTATTAGTTATAATGATTCACCTGATATTCCATTCGATCGCTCGGTTAACCCTTACCGGGGTTGCGAACATGGGTGCATTTATTGTTATGCCCGGCCCAGTCACGCTTGGTTGGGATTGTCGCCAGGGATTGATTTTGAAACAAAATTATACGCTAAATTAGATGCCGCTGCCCTGTTACGGCAGGAATTATCTCGCCCCTCTTATCGCCCAGCCCCCTTGATATTGGGGTCTAACACCGATCCTTATCAACCCATTGAAAAAAAATACCAAATCACCCGTCAAATCCTCTCGGTCCTTTTGGAATTCCAACATCCGGTCACGATTATCACCAAATCCGCTTTGCTGCTACGCGATCTCGATATTCTCAAGGAGCTAGCAACCCATGATTTGTTGCGGATTTTTCTATCCATAGGTACTTTAGACGCCACCTTGGCGCGACTGATGGAGCCCAGGGCGGCACAACCCAGAAAACGGTTATTTGCGCTTCAACAATTATCAGCCCAGCGAATCCCCGTAGGGGTTCTGATTGCCCCTATCATTCCCGGCCTGAATGATTCGGAGCTCGACCAAATCACGCAAGTAATTGCCGAATCAGGTGCTACATATGCCGGTTATAATTTATTGCGGCTGCCTTATGAAATTAAGGATTTATTCCAAGAATGGTTAAGCCAGCATTATCCTGACCGTCAGGCAAAAATACTTTCCTTGATTCGCGAAACCCGCAAGGGTAATCTGAACAACAGTGATTTTAGCCAGCGGATGACTGGCCAAGGGGTCTATGCCCAATTGATCGGACAACGCTTCCGCTTGGCTATAGAGCGGGTTGGATTAAACCAGAAAGTGCTTAAACAACGAACGGATCTTTTTCGGGTTCCAGGTCCTTGTCAACTGCCGCTGATTTAATAAAACAACGGAAATGGAAATGATGCCTGATTTTTTTTATGAACAACAATATTCAGGATTGGTGGCAGGCATTGATGAAGCCGGGCGCGGCCCTTGGGCAGGGCCTGTGGTAGCCGCGGCCGTTATTTTTCCAAGACAGTCCCTAAATCCAATGCTTTTGGATGAGTTGGATGATTCTAAAAAACTGTCCGCCAAAAAACGGGAACAGCTTTTCCCTGAAATCATGCAATGGGGGAAAGTCGGGGTAGGCCTTGCCAGTGTTGAAGAAATTGACCAAATAAATATCTTGCAGGCCACTTTTCTGGCCATGCAGCGGGCCATTGATGATTTACCAGTCTCGCCGCAAACTTTGCTGATTGACGGCAACCAAACAAAAAACTTTGCCATCCCCACCCAACTAATTATCCAAGGTGATAGTAAAAGCTATAGCATTGCCGCCGCTTCTATTATTGCCAAAGTGACGCGTGACCGGATCATGCAAGCATTGTCGTGTCACTTTCCGGTATATGGCTGGCAAAAAAATGCTGGATATGGGACTAGCCACCACCACCTGGCGATGCAAACTCATGGAATAACTATCCATCACCGCCGCAGTTTTCGCCCGGTGCGACAATTGTTAGAGAATCATCCATCAGCGCTTGGCAGGTTGCAACATACAAACTAATCACTTGGTTGCTGGCAGTTGCAATAAACTGGGGTTAATGGCTTTAATCACTTTTTTCATCAAGGTAGGAAAAGCCTGTTTGGCAAATTCCGCAGGCAAACACCAAAAACCGGCTTTAGGGTCAATGACCGTTGATTGGGATATTCGTGCCGTGACCATATGCAGTTCCAAGTCAAAATGGGTAAAACTATGCTTAACCAATCCGCTGTGATCACGCCATTTGATGGGATGGGGGGCATATTCCCCTATTGCCGCGCCGCGCCAATCTTTCTCCCGCCATGGGGTTGAAGGGATTTCAATCATGCCCGCTAATAACCCTTTTAACGGGCGTTGACGTAAAAATACCGCGTTATTTTCTTTGTTTTCCAGCCAAAATATCACCCCATAACGCTTAGGTTTAACGGATTTTACAGGCTTCATCGGCAATTGATCCGTTTGGTTGTTCAGATAAGCAAAGCAATTGGCAGATAACGGGCAATCCACACAAAGTGGCTGTTTAGGTGTGCAGATAGCAGAACCTAAATCCATCATGGCCTGAACATAATCACCCGGTCGATGGTCGGGCACCATCCGGCCCATCAAAGCCTGGACCGACCGTCGAAGTTTGTGGCCGCTTTCCCGAATACCCTCTAAGCGGGCGACAACCCTTTCAATATTGGTGTCAACCGCCGCCGCTGGTTGGTTAAAGGCAATGCTGGCAATCGCCGCTGCCGTATAAGGTCCAATCCCTGGTAATGTACGTAATTCTATTTCATTGCTTGGGAACCGCCCTTGATAATCGCCCACTATTTTATTAGCGCAAGCATGTAAATGCCGAGCACGCGCATAATATCCAAGCCCCTGCCAGGCATGAAATACCTCGTTTATATTGGCCTTCGCTAAATCATCAACGGTTGGCCACCGCTCAGTAAAATCGATAAAATATTTTTTGACGGTTGCCACCGTTGTCTGCTGCAACATGACCTCACTTAACCAAGTACGGTAAGGGTCAGAAATTTCGGGATTCCGCCACGGCAATGTCCGCCCATGCCGTTCAAACCACGCCAATAGTTTTGCTGGAACAACTTGTGCATTTGACAATTGGATTGAAGAATTGCGTGGCCTGATCATCAGTGACTTTCTATACTTGATTTAATGGGAATAATAGCTATTGGAAAAGCCCATTTCAATGGCTATAATCCTAGAAAGTCTGTAATAATAATTACTTACGCCAACAATTTGGCTCTATTTGGAAAATAACTGGCTTTGAACGCCTCGTTTATATCCCTGATTCCGTTTTCCTGCTGATCTTGAAAGGTTTAAATTTTCGCTCATGAGAATTTCAGAACAAAAAAAACTGCAGCAATTCATTCAACGGTTAATTGACCCAATGCTTGCCAAACGTGGCTTTACCGAACGGCGCCTTTTAAGCAATTGGGAAGAAGTCGTCGGCACCCATTTATCAAGCCAGTGCTTACCCATCCAAATCTCCTATCCCACCCCTGAAAACAGGCAAGGCAATCTGCATTTAGGGGTGTTGCATGCCTATGCCACGGAACTGCAGCATCAAGTCACGATTTTACGTGAGAAAGTCAACCGTTTTCTTGGATATGAAGCAATTGCCAACATCCGTTTCCATCCCTTGCCTAGGGATATTATCAAGACACAGCCAACCAATCCTTTGTCCGCCGCTCCCCACTTCCCTATCCAGGAAGAATGGCAACTAAAAATTGCGGAGATTGCGGATGAAGAATTGCAGCAGAATCTGTTGCGCCTGGCAGCCTACATCGATCCCGTGGGTTCGCATAAGAGCAAGGATCAGGATCCTAAAGATAATAAACAAAAAATTGATTGATGTTTCTGGTCTTTTCCAGGTATAATGCCAGAACAAATTAGGGTAAAATTGAGGCAGAGGAGGTTTAGCACCACATGGTTCATTTGTTGAAAAATACATTAAAGCAGGTTAGTCGATTCTTTAGTTTGGCTGGTTTGTTGGTGGTGGGAGCGCAAGTCCCAAGCTATGCGCAGCAACCCGCGGCAACCCCAGCGGAGGGAGAGGCATGGGTGTTGCCCAATGCCCCAGCGGCCCAGGTTTACAAAGATGATTATTATTTAGGCAATCCCGACGCGAAGATCGTTGTGATTGAATATGCGTCCTTAACCTGTCCGCATTGCGCTAATTTTAACACAAATATTTTCCCATCACTCAAAAAAGATTTTATTGATACCGGTAAAATTTTATATGTTTACCGGGATTTTCCGCTTGATCAATATGCCTACCAAGCAGCCCTGATCGCCCAATGTGCCCCGCGAGAGCGTTATTTTGGCATTATTGACCAGTTATACGGTAATCAAAAGGCTTGGGTCACTGCCGAAAACCCTGCCACTGCCTTAGAGAGTTTTGCCAAAACTGTTGGCCTGAACGCTGAGCAGTTACAACAATGCTATAATAACCAAACCCTGATTGATCGTGTCATTCGCTTGTATAAGGAAGCGGTCAACGTCTATCAGATCCAAAGCACCCCAAGTATTATCGTGAATGGCCAACTGCAAAAAAATATACGTGGATATGAAGATTTGCAGAAATATTTAAATTCTCTAACCAACTAATTACCACCTGCAGCCGTCTGAAACTACCTGGATAAATCAGATGGCTGTTTTTCTTTAACTCCTCCTGGTATTGCCTAGGGGCCTGTTTTCCCTTTTGCTTGGTTTTGGATGTTACCGCGTCATCCATGACAGATAGACTTTACCCCATCCTCCTCAAATTATTCTTCGGCAGACTTGACAGATGAGCGCGTTGCCCTTATTTTTCGAGCGCTAGACTGCTCTGTGGACGTTATTGCATAAATTCTTGTAGAAGGTATGGTTCCCCCTTGTCACCCGATCTTAAAAAATTTGATCAGAAATTGGCGGAATTAAGGAAAGAAACAAATGCCGATGACGAAAGCAATAGGGAGGCGGAACAATTGCGCCGCAAATCTATGCGGCAATTCAGCTTAGCTATCCGCATGGCTATTGAACTGATCGCATCTTTGGCTGGAAGTACCGTGTTGGGTTGGTTGATCGACCGTTGGGCGGGGACAAAGCCGGTATTTATAATTATTTTATTGTTGATGGGGATTGGAGCTGCTGCTTTAAATATTGCAAGATTGATAAAAAAAACGCAAAAACAAATGGAAACAAACGAATGACAGGCATCTCTTTAGATCGTAGCCCGTTGTTGTCATTAATGGTAGGAAGATAATCATGGCGACCGAAATTGAACATGGCCATAGCCCTTTAGAACAATTTAAAATCGATCGGATTATTCCGATCAAAATGGGGGATTTTGACCTATCTTTAACCAATTCTGCCCTATGGATGCTGGTAGCTGTGGCCCTGGCCACTGTTTTCATCACCGTGGGCGCCTCCAGGAAATCCTTAATTCCTAGCCGTTGGCAGGCGTTTGTGGAAATGGCTTATGAGTTTATTGCCAATTTGTTGCGCGATAACGTTGGCAAACAGGGATTGAATTTTTTCCCCTTGGTTTTTAGCCTTTTCTTTTTTATCTTGTTTTGCAATTTGACGGGCATGTTGCCGTTTTCTTTTACCCCAACCAGCCATATTATTGTAACGTTTAGCTTAGCATTTGCCATTTTCTTGATGGTAACAATTGTCGGTTTTATCCGTCACGGGTTTCATTTCCTTTCTTTGTTTGTGCCGCAAGGGATGCCTGCTTGGCTGTTGCCGTTGATCATCCCGATTGAAGTTTTATCTTATTTTACTAGGCCCATCAGTTTATCTTTGCGTCTTTTTGTCAATATGATGGCTGGCCATACCATGCTTAAGGTCATTGCCGGATTTGTGATTAGTTTAGGGATAGTGGGCGGGTGGGCTCCTCTGTTATTCTTGACCGCCTTGACTGGTCTTGAACTATTAATTGCATTTTTACAGGCTTATGTTTTTACAGTTTTGACTTGCATTTATTTGAATGATGCCATTAATCTGCACCATGAATAATTGCTGATATTTTTAGCTTGATATAACTTTATAATCTACGAAAGGAATATTATCGATGGATCCGTTAGCCGCAAAATACATTGCAGTGGGTATTGCAACTTTAGCCCTTTGGGGCGTAGGTATCGGTTTGGGTAATTTGTTTGCCAGCTATTTATCAGGTGCCTTACGTAATCCAGCCGCTGCCCCGAAAGTTTTTGGCGCCTTGCTGATCAGCTTTGCCTTAACCGAAGCAGTCGCATTGTTTGCTTTGCTCATTGCCTTGTTATTGCTGTTCGCTGTTTAAGGTTTTTGCCTATTAAATGGAATATGGCCAACCTTTGTTAAGGGTTGTTCCCACATTTAGGGATCAATTCTTGTTGACAGCCGGTTGGCCTTTACAAGGGATGTGATCGAATGCCACAGCTCGTTGTTGCTGATTTTCTGCCACAGATATTTTGGCTTTTTATTATTTTTGCGCTCTTCTATCTGTTGATGTCACGCCTAACCTTACCTAAAGTTTCGGCAACGTTAGATAAAAGACAGAAATTAATCCAAGACCAGTTGGACGCAGCACAATCCATGCGGACGGACGCGGAAAAGATGCAAAAGCATTATCAGCAATTGATTGCCCAAGCACGGCAAAAAGCCCATGAACAATTGCAGCAAACCGCCCTATCACTCAAAAAGGAATTAGGGGAACGGGAACAGGTTATGAACCGTCAATTAAGCAAAACAATTCAAGATGCGGAAGCCCGCATTGCCAATTTACGAGCTCGTTTGCATGGGGATATTGCCACGCTAGTACCTGAGGCAGTGAAGGAAATTTTGCAGCGGTTGGCTGATTTGCCGGTTAGTGATCAAGAAATTGCTGCCCATTATAAACGCGTGAAGGGATGATATAATGGAAATTTTTTCTGATCCAGCCCTTTGGGTTGGCGTTTCTTTTCTTCTGTTTGTTTCCCTGCTTGGCAAACGCTTATATAAAATGATCGCCGCTATGCTGGATCAACGGATTGCCAAGATTACGTCCAATATAGCAGAATCCAAAGAATTGCGTATGCAGGCAGAAAAAATCTTGAAAGAATACCAAGAGAAATTTGGCCAAGCAGAGCAGGAAGCACGCGAATTGCTGCTCCAGGCGCAAACCGAGGCAACATTGCTCCAGGAACAATCTTTAAAGAATTTAGAACTGACCTTAGAGCGGCGTGGGCAAGATGCCGTGTCCAAAATTGAGCAAAGCCAGCAGCAGTTACTGCAGGAAATGCAAGCGGAAATTGGTGTTTTGGCCACCCAAATCATCAGGTCTTTGTTGCTTGAAAAAAACAATAAAGAACTGTCTGCCATCTTTTTTGAACGGTCTTTAAAAGAGGTTAAAGCGAAAATCAACGTGGCATAACCCCTTGTTTTCTGCCGCCCGTTTTTCTCTTTTTTATACGGAATTTTTAGGTAACAGCCATTTTTTACAATAATAATAGAGAAGCTTGCGCTTCATTTTGGACGGGAGAAGATGACCCGCCATTATGGCCACTTGATTACCAAATCCATAAGTATATTGATGGCGTTTTCCCAATTTTTGCATCGCCGTTTGCGCGATAACCTGGGGATTGGCTGCCCGCTTTAATAACTTCCGAGGCATGTTGGCTTTAGCGATAAAGGCCGTTTCAACTAATCCCGGACATAAAGACAACAGATCAATCGGTTGTTGGCACAGTTCCTGCTGCAAGCCTAAAACTAAGGCATGTAAATAATTTTTGCTGGCCGCATACGCTGAAAAATAAGGCAGAGGCATGAAGGCCGCCATACTGGCTACGCAAATGACCCCTGCCCGCTTCCCTGCCGTTGCCCGTTCAATCATACCCGGCAATAATACGTGTAACAATTGCGTGGCTGCCAGCACGTTGACTTGCAGCATATCAATTGTTTCCTTCGTAGAAGTCGCCAAAAAATGATTAAAGTGGCCAAAGCCCGCATTATTGATGAACAAGTCAATTTTCTTCTCGCCAGCCAAAACAGCCAATTGGTTGACATCTTCTTGCTTGGTTAAATCTGCTATCTTTATATGTATGTTGTTGGATGCCGGTGATTTGATTTCCTCAGCCAGTTTTTGCAACGCTTGTAAGTTACGACCCGTAATCAGCATGCTCTCCATGAAAGGCGCCAACAAACGGGCAAAAGCGGAACCAATCCCACCGTTTGCACCGGTAATTAAAACCGAACGATACCGTTTCATGATCAATTTTCCCATACCAAAATAACAATAACATGTTATATATAAATTCCTAATATGAGTGACGGCCATTTCTAGCGCAAGAGGGGATCCTATGCAAAAAATACCAACAATCAAGGAATTGACAGAAATTACGGGCAAGAAAATTCTGGTGCGCACTGATTTTAACGTGCCTTTACACAATGGCCAAGTGACCGATCCTACCCGAATCACCCGGGCATGCGCTACGCTAAAAAAATTGGCCGATCAAAAAGCTAAAGTTATCGTCCTGTCCCATTTAGGACGGCCGGATGGTAAGGTCATCCCTGCTTATTCCTTGCGGCAAATTTTACCGACACTTGAAAAAGCTTTGGCTGGTTACAAAGTTTTTTTTGCCGAAGATTGTGTGGGGAACACCGCCCAAGATAAAATTCGCCAGTTACAGAATGGCCAAATTTTATTGCTCGAAAATCTAAGGTTCCATGCGGGTGAGGAACAAAATGATTCCGTTTTTGCCCAAAAACTTTCCCAAGGGGGCGATTTTTACGTGAACGATGCTTTCTCCTGTTCCCACCGGGCGCATGCCTCAATTGATAAAATCACCCACTTCCTGCCGTCTTTCGCAGGTTTATTGATGGCCGAGGAAGTAGCCGCTTTAGACCATATCCTGTCCACCCCTAAACGACCGCTGACAGCTATTGTCGGAGGTGCTAAAATATCAACCAAATTGGACTTATTACAAAACTTATTATCAAAAGTTGATCATTTGGTAATTGGCGGGGCGATGGCCAACACCTTCCTGCAGGCACAAGGGTGCCAGGTGGGTAAGTCTTTAACAGAAGCCAATATGGTGGCAACCGCCGCCCACATCACCGAACTTGCCAAGAAATCGAAAAAATCACTGATATTGCCGGTAGATGCCGTGGTGGCAGAAGCGTTGCAAGCGAATGTGGCCAGCCGCACGGTCTCATTGAAAGAGATAGGTGTTAAAGATATGATATTGGATATCGGCCCTAAAACCGTCCAATTGATTAACGATACCCTAAAAAACAGTAAAAGTGTGGTTTGGAATGGGCCTTTAGGGGCTTTTGAAATTCCCCCTTTTGATCAGGGAACCAAGAAAGTGGCTGCTATGATCGCAAGCGCCACCCAACAGAAAAAACTGGTTAGCGTTGCCGGGGGCGGTGATACAGTTTCAGCCCTTATTCAAGCAGGTGTTGAAGAAAAATTATCTTATGTGTCCAGCGCTGGGGGTGCTTTTCTGGAGTGGCTGGAAGGCAAAACCTTGCCAGGGATCCAGGCGTTACTAAACCCCAAACATTTATAGGCACCACTCTTCCCTGTTGGAAACACTCATTCAGCATTGGTTACGGCTGTTTTTATTTAGGTAGCAATGATTCGGCCACTGCGGCAATTAATAGGCCGATGATACCCTCTAAGAACAGGAAATTTAGTGGCATGAGGCCGCCCAGCCGCAAGCCAAAACGGATGATATTCCATTCTGCTACCACTAGGATAACCATTAGGGCAGTGTTTAACACCATAAAAGTGGATTCATTCACCCAACCGGTTTCGCCAACTGCCCATAACAAGGAAAGCAATATTATCTGTGTGGCTTTTACCCAATTATACATAATGATATAGGATGGATAAGCGGCTGGGCGATCTAAATATCTTGCCAAATAATACACAACCAGCGGGTATAAAACCCAATAAAGGGTATAGACACTGGCCTGGATAATCAGAAAGGGAACAAGCTCAGGGATAACAGCACCGTCCTCTATCTGCAACCGGTACATCATATAAATGTATAGCGGCATCAGCCACAAGGCTAAAAGGAAAGAATGTTTTGCAGCCATCAAGTTTTGCGGAAAAAACACCGTTCCTTCTGCCCGCCCCTGCAGCATTAAAAGCAATCCCTTTAAATAATTTTTCATTTTTTTCCTGATATCATTTCTAAGATTCCCTGCAACCCGTCCACTAGATCCGGCATGTAATGATGGACATAGGGGATAGGCATCTTATCCTTCGCTTTGGACGCAGTGATCAGAACTGTTTTCATACCGTGACCCGCGGCTGGTTGCAAGTTAATTGCCGTATCTTCGAAAAAAACTGATTGATGACTGGGAATGTTATATTTATTCAGAAAAATTTGATAGGCTTCCGGGTGGGGTTTGGGGATAAAATTGGCTTGTTTCACATCAAAAACCCCTTGGAAACAATCCGCAATTGCTAACTTTCCTAAAACATCTTGGGCATGTTGTGCGGAACTATTGGTAAAAACATATTTGGGGCCTGGCAATTGCTGCAAAATTTTATGTAAGGAGGGGGTGGGATCAAGTTCCGATAAATCAACCCGGTGCACATAGTCCAAGAAATCCTGGGGGGATACGTTCTGGTGCAACATCAAGCCTCGCAACGACGTGCCATATTGCTGCCGGTAATGATCCTGCAGCTTTACAGCTTCATCGATAGGCACTTGTAAATGCTGGCTGATAAACTCTTGGATGCGGCCAGCAATGCTTGGCATAACCTGCAAATTTGCAGGATATAACGTATTATCCAAGTCAAAAATCCAACACTTCATTTTTTGCCAACTCATTTTTACCTTATACATGAAAATTAGGTTGTTACCGATAATAAAATAGGGTGGCTTTCCTAGAAAACATCACTGTCTCTTCTTATATATCTTTTATGACGTCAACTATGGTAACCTATCTACCAATTTATCTGTTATATCTTAGAGACAAGGATATCGCCGGACAACTTTTATTCACCTCTCTTTTAATTGGCTTTATTTCATGACAAAATTACCGAAAAAAACTGATCTTCCCTCCCCGTCTTTTCCCAATATTTTATCGGAAGCTTTGGAATACGGTAAAAAATCAGGGGCTGATCATATGGATCTTTTGCTGGTGGAGGCAACCGCCATCCAGTACAGCCAAAGAATGAATAAGCTGGAAAAACTGGAACGCGCCGAAGCTATGGATTTGGGGATCCGCTTGTTTAAGGGTAAGCGCCAGGTGATCGTTTCAACTTCAGATATATCGACCCCTAACATCAAAAAACTAATTGACCAAGGATTAGCCATGGTTGACCTGGTACCCGAAGATCCGTATTGCGGGCTTGCCGAAAGCACCCAGTTGATTACCAAAATACCCAATTTGTTGATGGCTGACCCGGTCGAGCCGGATATTTCCAAGCTTCAGGAGCGCGCCCAAATTTGTGAAGAAGCGGCTTTGTCTGTTCAGGGAATTAATAATTCCGAAGGGGCCGAAAGTGCTTGGGTCAAATCCAACACCCACTTTGCTGCCAGCAACGGGTTTCAGCAATCCTACAGCAATACCCGCCATTCTTTAAGTGTTGCCGTCATCGCCAAAAGCGATCAGGGGATGGAGCGAGATTATGATTTTAGCTCCACTGTTTTTGGCAAAGATTTAAAAGATCCTGCAGGTATCGGACAAAAAGGGGCAGAACAGGCGGTTCGCCGCTTAAATCCACAACGGATCAATTCCGGCAAAATGCCAGTGATTTTTCACCCTCGAATCGCCAACAGCTTTCTAGGACATTTGGCCGCAGCCATTCATGGCGCTTCCGTTGCACGCGGCACCAGTTTTTTAAAAAACCAGTTGCATCAGCAGATTTTCCCAAGCTCGGTTACGGTCATGGATCACCCGTTGCTGGAAAAAGGCTTGGCCTCCCGTCCGTTTGATGCGGAAGGATTGCCCTGCAAACCCCAAGCGATGATTGACAAAGGGGTGCTGACAGATTGGCTCCTGGATCTACGTTCGGCACGGCAATTAAAAATGATGCCCAACGGCCACGCGGTGCGCGGCCCCTCTTCCCTGCCTAGCGCGGGTATCAGCAACTTTTATCTGGAAGCTGGAACCGTAACCCCGGAAAGCCTGATTAAAGGCATAAAAAGCGGGTTATATGTGACGGAATTAATCGGTGACGGCGTTAATTTGATCACGGGCGATTACAGTAGGGGTGCAACTGGTTTTTGGATTGAAAACGGATCTATTGCCTATCCCGTTAGTGAATTGACCATCGCTGGCAATTTGCAGGAAATCTTCCGTAATCTTATCGTCGCCAATGATTTAAGCTTTACTTACCGCGTCAACTCACCGACCCTGCTAGTTGACAGTTTAATGGTTGCCGGAAGTTAAAAAAACCAGGCGCTTTCATGCTAGGCAGCTGATAGAACCTGGTAATTGCCTTAGGCGCTCGGATTTTTATAATAAGCCCATACCGATGCTGGCGGAATGTTGTTGAAAACCCGCTCTAAGCGGCGGCCGTGGATTTTGAAACCCTCGCGGTCCAGCGGGCAGAAAAGACTGTAGGTGAATTGGATAAACGGCGATTCGGCGCCCATCAACGCCTTCGATTCATTCATGATTTGGTGCTGAACGGGTTTCGGCATACCAATCAACGGCAGTCCGGAAATAATTGCAATCGCCTCATTAACCCCTAAAGGACGGACTAAGCTTTGCAAATCCGTGGCATTTCCTTTGATGATGTTGAGTTTTGGAAAACGCTTAACCAGCAAATCGTGAAATAAGGGATCACGTTCCACTACAATTAATTTTTCTGGTTTAATGCCACTGTTTAATAACCCTTGCGTGATAACCCCTGTCCCACCGCCTAATTCAATTACATAACCGTCTCTTTTAGGAACGCCGCGCGCCATGGCGGCCGCCAACGCGTCGCTGCTGGGAACAATGGCGCCGACGCTTTTCGGTGTCTTTAACCAGTGCCTAAAAAAAAGACCGGATTTTCTAAACATCTATTCTATTCCTGTAGTTAGGGCCAACAACCCTAAAAATAATTTAAAAAATAATTGATCGGAACCAATTTTTCTTACCATAGCGCCCTTTGCCAAAATGTCTAGCGTAAGCTTTGGAACCCTCTAAAATTCTAATGGCTTGGCGAAGGTTGATATGTCTTGGATAATCCCTGTATCATCGTAACCGAATTGTTGATATTGCAAGACCAACGGCTTAATCACCTGTTATCTTGTATCCATTTTGTTTGATATATAATATCTTACCTAATCTCACCGACTTTAAGGCCTGCGCGGTTTTTGATGGTTGGATGGATGAATTTTTCAAGCGGTTCTATATCTTTCTCATTTAAAATCTGCAAATCCAGCAAAATTTTAACCAACGCCATTTCTGCAGCCCTGATGGCCCCATCCGCCGCTTTCAAGGCAATACCTAAGCCCTTTTGCGGTAGCACAGCAATATAAACCCCTTCCGCCCCCACTTTGGCAAAACCGCGTTCTTGCAGCTGCTCAGTCAAAATGCTGCAGAAACGCCCATGTCCGCCAATCATCAAGGGATTTTTTTTGATCGCTTGCACGATCCTTTTGATGGCTTGTTGGCGGGCGGGCGGCAAGCCAGCCGGATTAGCCATCCGCGCCATGGCGTAAGCCGTTTCAAACAAAGGGATGCCGATAACGGGGATACCGCAGCCATCAATGCCTTTGGGTGCTTGCTTGAGCGAAACACCTGTCATGTCCTCCAAAACTTGCACGATTCGTTGCTGAACGGGATGGTTGTAATCAACATACCCTTTTAAAGGTTCCAGATAAAAACGAGCAGTTGACAAAAATCCTGTATGTTTGCCGGAGCAATTATTGTGCATTGGACTGGGTTTACGGTTTTCCCTGATCAATTTTTCGGCCGCCGCCGGATAATAAGGGGCGTGAATGCCACAACATAGATCATTTTCCTGACAGTCGATTTTTCGCAACCAACTGGCCACCGTTTCCACATGGATGTCTTCCCCTTCATGCGAGGCACAAGCCAAGGCAATTTCCTTATCCTGCAAGGCATAATGGGCAGCCGCCCCACTTTCAACCAACGGGATTGCTTGCAACGGCTTCAAGGATGAACGCGCATACACCATCTTATGGACATCACCCCAGCCCTTCACCCATTTACCTTGCCAATCAACAACAGCCGCATCAACCTGATGCAGGCTTTCAACCATATCTCCTCGGGTCACTTCAATCGATAAGGGATGATGGCTGGTTTTGTGCTTCTCAACTTTCATGCGGCGTCCTTTATAAGAAAATTCCGTTTCTTTATCGCGTCGTTGGTTATTGTAACGCGCTGGTTTGCAAAAATAAAATAATTTATACTGCGAACAAGTTGCTTTTACCACGGAATCTTATTATCGTTTTTTATCATTTGAGAAAACCTTAGTCTCATCGGACTAAATTGGGTATGAGTTGATTTTATCAACATGATGCCTGACTTGCCTTGAGACTTGAGGAATAGAATAACCCAGGAGTATATCTGTTATGAAAAAATTTGGATTCGCATCACTGGCCGGATTATCTGCTCTTTTGTTTTCTTTGGCCGTGGTTGCGCAGCAACCAACAGGCAAACCGACGATGACTGATTTAGGCAAATTTGACAATTGGCAAGCAGCTTCCTTTGATGAAAATGGCAAAATTGGCTGTTTTATGATCAGCGACGCTACCAAATCAGAGGCAATTGAAGGCACCTACAGCAACCGTGGCCGGGTGTATTTAATGATCACTCACCGACCCGCGGCCAATAGCATAGATACCGTCACGATGTTTGCGGGTTACCCTTATAAACTAAGCAGTGAAGTAACCATCCAAGTGGATGGTGGGTCTAAGCATATTTTATTTACCCAAGATGATAAAGCCTGGGTGAAAGATGCCGCTGGCGACAAAATTTTGGTGGATAATATGCGCAAAGGTAAAAATTTAACTGTTTTAGGCATTTCATCACGCAACACCAAAACCCGCGATACTTTTTCGTTAACGGGTTTTTCAAAGGCCTACGCCGCCATCAATACAGCTTGCAACGTTAACCGCTAAGCTGATCGACATTTATCTATTATATTTTTCATTACGTAGCAGGCCATATTGATATGGCCTGTTCTTTTATGGTAAGATACCTATGTTAATGAAAAGCAAGCGGCTGCCATCAAGCCGTCATCCCTTAATTATTGGATATATCATGGGTACAACCAGTCACGCCGCTCAATTCGCCCCCGCCCGGACACCGGATGGGTTGGTGAATCTGGTGGGCCTCAACCGGGATGAAATGATTGCAGCGGTTGCGGCAATTGGCTTACCCGCTTTTCGTGCCAAACAATTATGGCATTGGATTTATCATCAAGGGTTAACCGATTTTAGCGGGATGAACAACCTATCCAAGGAGGTGCGTACGCTTCTGCTGCAACATTTTGTTATCAGCAGACCAGCCGTCAGCAGATCCCTGGATTCAAAAGATGGCACCCGCAAATGGTTGCTGAAAATGGCGGACGGCCAGGAAATTGAATCGGTTTACATCCCGGAGGAAGACCGAGGCACCTTATGTGTTTCATCCCAGGTCGGCTGCACCTTGACTTGTAAATTCTGCCACACGGGAACGCAGCGGCTGGTCCGCAACCTTTCAACCGCGGAGATCGTCGGCCAGATCCTTAATGCTCGCGACCAATTGCAGGAATGGCCTTCACCCGCCGAGGGACGTTTGTTATCCAATATAGTCATGATGGGGATGGGCGAGCCCTTATATAATTATGAAAATGTTGCCAAAGCCCTATTGATCGTGATGGATGGCGAGGGCATTTCTTTATCGCGGCGGCGCATTACCTTATCAACCGCAGGGGTTGTACCGTTGATTGAACGGTGCGGAGCAGAATTGAATGTGAATTTGGCCATTTCGTTGCACGCCGTGAATGATGAGTTGCGCGATCATTTGGTCCCCATCAATAAAAAATATCCTATCAAGGAATTGTTGAATGCCTGCCGGAATTATCCAAGCCTCAGCAATGCCCGGCGGATTACCTTTGAATATGTGATGCTGAAGGATGTCAATGACTCGGCAGCTGAGGCAAAGGAATTGGTGCGCCTGATCCGCGGCATTCCGGCCAAGGTCAATTTGATCCCTTTCAACCCATGGCCTGGCGCGCCGTTTGAACGTTCAACCGATGAAGCCATCCAGCGTTTCAGCCACATCGTTTTTGATGCCGGTTATGCCTCCCCTGTCCGCACCCCCAGGGGGGAAGATATCATGGCTGCTTGCGGACAGCTGAAATCGGATAGCGTGCGCCAAAAGCGGGAACAGCTGGTTCAACAAGCGTTGCAAGCCGCTGTGGTTACCCATTAATATAACTGCCCTTATGTTTATGACATCCAAATATAAGTTTTCCAATTTTTAATACGAATTGGGTTTGATCTCTCACTCTCCGGTGCTATAATGTCAAAATCTTAAGTCAATATTCAAAAAAATCATTGGCATAATTGGAGGAAATAATGGATTCAGTCTCGCATTTTGAAGTAGTGTTCGATAATAAAGAACGGGCAAAGAAATTTTATCAAACCATGTTTGGTTGGCAATTCCAGGAAGTGCCGGGAATGGACTATGTCATGGCCATGACGGCGGAGGGCGACCAAAAAGGATGCCCGAAGGAACCAGGCAAGATCAATGGCGGCCTGATGGCCAGAGATACAACCGCCGCTTACCCCTTGGTCGTGATCGATGTCAAATCGATTGACGCAACCTTGAAAAAAGTGGCAAAAAGCGGCGGTAAAGTTGTGCTGCCGAAACAAAATGTCGGTGATTTTGGCTATTATGCCCGCATTAAAGATACGGAGGACAACACAATAGGTTTATGGGAAGCGATCAAGAAATAACCCTGACCTATTCTTATACTGATCCCTAAAGATAGGGGCGGATGATGGTCAAGCAACCGCCCCTATATTCACCCCTTTCATTCCTGAGTTGATCAATGAAAAATTATATCCCTTTTCCGGTACGTGCCGGTACCACCTCCCGCCAAGCCCATGCGAATTTGCCCGAAGGCTCTTATGAGCGGGAAATCGGCAAAGAAGGTTTCTTCGGCCCCGCCAGTCATATGTATCATAAACACCCCCCGACCGGTTGGATTGATTGGGAAGGGCCGCTACGCCCAAGGGCTTTTGATCTGAATAAATTATCAGGCTCAATTTCCTGCCCGTGGCAAGCACCTGATATTTTATTCAATGCCAATGTGCGCCTGCGTTTTTGGCATTTATCCCAAAAAATGGACCATTTGGTACGGAATGGTGATGGCGATGAGTTGCTGTTCATCCACGAAGGTAATGGTGAATTATATTGTGATTTCGGCCATTTAAGCGTCCGGGCTGGCGATTATGTGATGATCCCCCGCAGCACCATGTGGCGGCTGGAACCTCAGGGCAGTGGGATAAAATTATTGCTGATTGAAGCCACCAACAGTAGTTATCAGTTACCTGAAAAAGGCTTGGTTGGCGCACATGCTATCTTTGATCCGGCGATGCTGGATGTACCAGCCATTGATGAGGCTTTCCTAGCACAGCAAGATGAAAAAAAATGGCAAGTGCGGATTAAACGGCAGCAATTGATTTCAACCGTTACCTATCCCTTCAACCCCTTGGACGCGATGGGTTGGAAAGGTGATTTGGCACCGGTGCGGATCAATGTAGCGGATATCCGTCCCCTGATAAGCCACCGCTATCATTTGCCCCCCTCCGCCCATACCACTTTTGTAGCCAACCGCTTTGTCATTTGCACCTTTGCACCACGTCCCTTTGAAAGCGCACCGGATGCCATTAAGATCCCCTTCTTCCATAATAATGATGATTATGATGAAGTGCTGTTTTATCATGCCGGTGATTTTTTCAGCCGTGATAACATCAAAGCGGGTATGATAACCTTCCATCCCTGCGGCTTCACGCATGGGCCACATCCCAAGGCTTTGCAGAATATGTTGGTGCAGAAAAAACCGGCAACCGACGAATACGCCGTGATGATCGATACGCGTGATGCCCTGGAAACAGGCGCATCAACTAGAGATATAGAAAACTTGGCTTACGTGAATAGCTGGAAAAAATCTTAATGCAACATACAGTGAATTAACATGAAACTGGCAACCCTTAAAAACCACCGGCGTGACGGGCAATTGATCGTGGTCAGCACCGATTTGCAATCATATGCTGTTTCCGAGATTCCCACCCTGCAACAGGCGTTGGATGACTGGCAAAAGGCCAGCCCCCTCTTGCAAAGACTGTCCCAGCAACTCAATCAAGGACGAATGAAGGGGGCGCAACCATTTGTGGCCAAAGACTGCGCGTCACCTTTGCCACGGGCGTTCCAATGGGCGGATGGATCGGCTTATGTCACCCATGTTGAATTGGTACGCAAAGCGCGCGGCGCGGATATGCCCACCAGCTTCTGGACGGACCCCTTGATGTATCAGGGTGGCTCGGATACGTTTTTAGGTCCTTGTGAAGATGTCCGGTTGGCCCAGGAGGATTGGGGAATTGATTTTGAGGCAGAAGTGGCTGTCATCACCAATGATGTGCCGATGGGGGTTAAAGCTGCCAAAGCCGCGCAGCATATCCAATTACTGCTGCTGGTCAATGATATGTCACTGCGAAATTTGATCCCCGGGGAACTTGCCAAGAATTTTGGCTTTTTTCAAAGCAAGCCTTCTTCGTCTTTCTCCCCGGTGGCAGTGACCCCAGATGAATTGGGCCAAGCCTGGGACGGAAAAAAACTGCATCTGCCTCTTTACAGCTACCTCAATAACAGCTTATTTGGCAAGCCGAATGCAGGTGTGGATATGACTTTTGATTTCGCCCAACTGATTGCCCATGCGGCTAAAACCCGATCGTTGGCGGCTGGTTCTATCATCGGCTCCGGCACGGTTTCCAATAAAGATCAAAGCGTCGGCTCCTCCTGTATTGCCGAACGCAGAGTGCTGGAAACCATCGCTTCAGGCAAACCAAGCACACCGTTTTTGCGTTTTGGTGACCAGGTGCGGATTGAAATGTATGATGTGCAAGGCCAGTCCATTTTCGGTGCCATCGATCAAAAAATTGTTGCTTATTCCCCTGCTCCTTAACAGGCTAAAGATCGCTTTTAAGCATATCATCGGGGTAACCTGCATGGATGAGATGTGCCGCAGGGGAATTTTGCTTGCGGAGGCAAAGCTTTTATCCTACAATGCAAGGTCTATCCGGTTTGAAAGGTAGGGAACCTGATCAGAAGTGATGGCAAATCCTTGAGAGGATGAGCCTTTGTTTTTGTTACGTTTTTTCTTATCCGGTCAACGGATAGAATTGATCTCATGGCTGCGGTCTTGGGCACTGTTATTTAATTCAGGAGGCTTCATTGGCAATTGGTACCGTTAAATGGTTTAATTTCAAAAAAGGTTATGGCTTCATCCAACCCGAAGACAACTCGCAAGATGTTTTCGTGCATATTTCGGCGTTAGAGCAATCCGGGATCAGCACCTTGCCGGAAGGTCAGAAAATCACCTATGAATTAGCTAATAACCGCGGCAAAACGTCGGCCGTAACTTTGAAATTGCTTTAATTCACATCACATTTCCAACTTCGATTGGCCAGGCTTCTATTGGCCAGGCTTCTATTGACTGGGCGGTCTTTTTCGGAAGGCCGCTTTTCTTTTGCCTGGTTTAATTATCTGCGGCAAAATATATCCGCCGACTTGCTTTTTCTACTTGCAGCTATCTCATTCATCCTTTTATATTTTCTAGAATATTCGGTAATTCTGGTGATCCATTGCTGGTTTTGTGATAGGTAATCCAATGACCCCCAATAACCTTCATACCTTAACCGACCCTTCCCCCCTGCAACGATTGTGGCGGAAAATATGGGTGGTTTTAGTTTTAAAAATGGCTATCCTAATGGTGATGCGCTTTTGGTGGTTTAGCGGCGAACATCGCCCCCAGATCAGCCCGGAACGCGTTGAACAGCAATTCCTTTTAACCCCCGCAGGTGCCCCATGATTGATATGGAAGTAGTCAACCTTTCCAGGATTCAATTCGCTTTAACCGCGCTATATCATTTTCTGTTTGTACCGCTGACTTTGGGGCTGTCAATCTTACTTGCTATCATGGAAAGCGTGTATGTCATGACGGGCAAGGAAATTTGGCGGCAGATGACCAAATTCTGGGGCGTTTTATTTGGCATTAACGTGGCCATGGGTGTTGCCACCGGCATTACCATGGAATTTCAGTTTGGCACCAACTGGGCCTACTATTCCCACTATGTGGGGGATATTTTTGGCGTGCCGTTGGCGGTTGAAGGATTAATGGCTTTTTTCTTAGAATCTACCTTTATTGGCTTATTTTTCTTTGGTTGGAAACGTTTATCCAAACGGGGGCACCTAGTTGCGACTTGGCTGATGGCGATTGGCGCTAATTTTTCGGCGCTGTGGATTTTGATTGCCAATGGCTGGATGCAAAATCCGGTAGGTGCCGCCTTTAACATGGATACGATGCGGATGGAATTGACTTCGTTGTCCGAGGTGTTTTTTAATCCGGTTGCACAAGCTAAATTCGTCCATACCGTCAGCGCAGGTTATGTGACGGGGGCGATTTTTGTATTGGCGATCAGTTGCTGGTATTTGCTGAAGGGACGCCATACCGAATTTGCCAAACGTTCCTTTACCGTAGCCGCCAGTTTCGGCCTGGCATCCGCCCTATCGGTTGTGGTGCTCGGCGATGAAAGCGGCTATGTGGCAACCGAACATCAAAAGATGAAGATTGCGGCGATTGAGGCGATGTGGGATACGGAGGCGGCGCCTGCCGGATTCACCCTGTTCGGTTGGCCGGATCAAGCCACAGGTAAAACCCATTTTGAAGTGAAAGTGCCGTGGATACTGGGGTTGATTACGACCCGCTCTTTTGATACAGAACTGCCCGGGATTAACCAGTTGGTGCAGCATGGCGAAAAACGCATTGCCTCAGGCCTGATTGCTTACCGTGCGCTGCAAATTTTAAAGCAAGACCGCGGTAATCAAACGGCACTTCAGGATTTTGAAGAACATGGCCAAGATATGGGTTATGCCTTATTGCTGCAGCGCTTTTTAAGCGACATCACCACCGCCACCCCCGATCATATTGCGACAGCCGCCAAAACCCTGGTACCGGATGTGCTGGTGATGTTTTGGTCGTTTCGGGTGATGGTAGGACTGGGGATGTTTTTCATTTTCTTATTCACAGTGGCCTTTTACCTTTCAGCCAAACGGCATTTTCAGCGTCGTTGGTTTTTACGCCTGGCCTTCTGCAGCCTACCCTTGCCTTGGATTGCATCGGAACTTGGGTGGATAGTGGCGGAATATGGGCGCCAACCCTGGATTATTGAGGGGATCCTGCCAACTTTCCTGGGCGCGTCCTCGGTCAGCAGCGGCCAGGTGTGGATCAGTTTAGTTGGGTTTGCCGTGTTTTATACGGCCTTGGCGGTGGTTGATTTATTCCTGATGTTTAAATATGTGCGCCTGGGGCCGGATCAAACCCTGGCACCTCCATCCGCCTTGCCTGTCACCCCTAATTAAGGAGGCCATCATGCCGATTTTACTCGATTACGAAACCTTGCGCTTGATTTGGTGGGTGTTGCTGGGGGTTTTACTGATCGGCTTTGCCGTGATGGACGGCTTTGATTTGGGGGTAGCAACCTTATTGCCTTTTATCGCCAAAAATGATGATGAACGCCGCGTACTACTGAATACCATTGGCCCGGTGTGGGAAGGCAACCAAGTATGGTTTATCTTAGGCGGCGGCGCACTTTTTGCAGCCTGGCCTGCCGTTTATGCGGTGGCTTTCTCGGGGCTTTATTTGGCGATGCTGGCGGTATTGGGCGCGTTGATTTTACGCCCGGTTGGCTTCAAATACCGCTCCAAACTGCTGAGCCCCACTTGGCGGAAATGGTGGGACCGGGTGATTTTCCTGGGCGGGTTTTTACCTGCTTTGCTGTTTGGCGTTGCCACGGGCAATGTGCTACTGGGGCTGCCTTTCCGTTTTGACGGCGATATGCGCTTAAGTCTGGAGGGCGGGTTATTCTCTCTTTTAACCCCGCTTCCCCTGGTTGCAGGGTTGATTAGCGTTGGCATGCTGGTCATGCATGGGGCGGCCTTTTTACAATTTAAAACCACCGGAATTGTCCGCAATCGCGCCGCCAAGGCAGGCCAATGGGCAGCCATCCTCAGCGCCTTGCTGTTTACGGCAACGGGACTATGGATGCTGTCGGGATATTGGGGATTGGATGGGTATCAAATTACCCAGGCGATTGACCCACAGGCAGCCTCGAACCCTCTTGCCAAAACAGTGGGACGGGAAATGGGCGCTTGGCTGGGTAATTATCAATTACATCCTTGGATGATGGCTGCACCCATAGTGGGGATTTTAGGGTCACTGTTGGCAGCTATGGCCTTGTGGCGGCGCTTCGTGTGGCTGGGTTTTATCTGCAGTGGCTTAGCTATTGCGGGCATTATCGGCACCGTGGGGCTTAGTATGTTCCCCTTTATCCTGCCATCCTCACTTGACCCAGCCTCTAGCCTGTTGGTATGGGATGCCTCTTCCTCGCATTTGACCTTGTGGTGGATGCTGATTGCGGTGGTGGTGTTTTTACCAATCGTCCTGACCTATACCGCCTGGGTATTCCGCGTGCTGCGTGGGCCGGTGACGATTTAACATATCCGCGAGGATGACAAGGGATCATATTAATCAAGACAACGGTTTTACAAAGTTATAAAAGGAGGCACCCATGTGGTATTTTAGCTGGATTTTAGGACTGGGCCTGGCCTGCAGCTTTTCCATCCTGAACGCCATGTGGCTGGAAATGAAAGCCTATAGGGACATTGAGGAGGAACAAGAAAAGCAGAAAGAGGGTAGTTCTATTTTTCTGCAGCCCTAGGCTCATTTAACCATTTAAAGGAAAACATGAGTTCATATGAAGTACAACCTGAAGAGCTAGAGCATTTGTCCTTTCCAGATGCTCAAATTTTACAGCAAAAATTTTCAGACAGTCCATCTCTGCGCCAATTGATCATTCATTTGGATGGCTCTTATCTTAACAGCGGCAATCAAAAAGGTCAGCTTGGTAAAGGCTATCTGAAACTATATGACTGGCATCAGGTAATTGTGCATAGCTATGATCACCGTGCTCATAAATGGCTTCTAGTTCCTTCATTATCCAAATATCTCTTGAAAAATATTTGTGAATTTATCATAAACCAGAAACTTATCACTTTTCGTGGTTTTTGTCCAACAACAGGTCTTTGGACAGAGTGGGTATTCTGGGAAACCAAAATCTCAGGAATTTTCGATAAAAATTAACCGGGCAATAATGCACACCTTAAGGCACCATTCAATTCTATAAAAATTTCCTTTCCTTTGTGGTTATTTTCTTTACCCCATTGAGTTTCGATAAATTTCCTTGTAATTTCTGATATATCCTAGTATTTAAATGGGTATTCCGGGTTTTTGATATACAAAGCAATAAGAAAGGGAAAGATTATGCGGATTATTGGGGCGTTGATCGCATTTATTACCGCCATTGTCGGCACAGTAAAGGGGTTGATTTGGTTAATTAATTACATTATTGACGGCTTTCCAGCTGTTCATTTCTCGGTTTGGGTGTTGCCGGTCGCTTGTTTGGTTTCCGTTTATCTGGCCATCAAAACATTTGGCGAGTCAGCCAAAACCTTCGCCAGCCTGCTGGTCGTCGTCAGCGGCGGGGCCGCGGCCTATTTGTATTTTGGTTTGGCCGTCAGCTATGGCATCAGTTATTTGTTAACCATTATCCTGGTTGGAGGCATCCTGGCCTTGTTGGGCGCCTTACAGGAATCCAAGTACTAATTCCTGCGCTTTAAGTTAAAGAAAACCCTGGTTTCTTGCAAAAGAACCGGGGTTTTTTATTGCCACCTGTTGAATGAGCGGGCTTGAAAGGGCACGGATCAGTCCTCAACTTCCTCAAGCCCCATCAGGGAATTGGCAAAATTCTTCGCCTCAAACGGCCGCAAATCGTCAATGGTCTCACCCACGCCAATCGCATAAATGGGCAAGCGGAATTTTTCGGCCAAGGCCACCACCACCCCACCCCGGGCGGTGCCATCCAGCTTGGTCACCACCAATCCGGTTAAGGGAACAATGGATTTAAAAGTTTCCACCTGGGTGACCGCATTTTGACCGATGGTAGCATCCAGCACTAAAATAGTTTGGTGGGGGGCTTGCGGATCAATTTTTTTCAAGACACGGATGATTTTCTGCAGCTCCGCCATCAAATCAGCTTTGTTATGCAAGCGCCCGGCGGTATCGATCAGCAACACATCATCTTTCTGCATTTTGGCTTTAGTCAGGGCATCAAACGCCAACCCCGCAGCATCGCTGCTGCCAGCCATCGGCGTGATGATCGCAACACCCGCGCGCTGGCTCCACACTGTCAATTGTTCAATCGCCGCGGCGCGGAACGTATCACCCGCCGCCATTAAAACCTTTTTCCCGTCTTCCTTAAATTGCGCCGCCAATTTGCCGATGGTCGTGGTTTTACCGCTGCCATTCACCCCGATCACCAGGATCACATTGGGGTGATGTTCGGCCAAAGGCAAGGTTTGAGCCACGGGTTCTAAAATCTTGGCCACCTCATTTGCTAGAAACTCGCGAACCTCAGTGGCATCAACCGCTTTATCGAATTTATACCGCTCCAAATCCTGCACCAGACGAGCGGCCAATTGCGGCCCCAAATCGGCAGCAATCAATGTTTCTTCAATATCTTGGAGGGAGGCCGCATCAAGTGGACGTTTGCCCGTGAAAACACCAGAAATGCCGTCAACCAAACGCGTGGAGGTGCGGCGCAACCCCTTGCCAAGCCTTCGGAACCATCCCAGGCGTTTGCCAATTTCTTTTTTCATGCGGCATGCCCTTGGATATCCGCCAGCAAATTGGTAGGTTGCCAACCGGTGGCGGTGGCTTGCACAATGCTGCCGATTTTGGCGGGCATGCTTAACCGCACCGGGGCGAAATGTTGGCTGTGGCCGGTTGCATAATCACTTTCGGTTTTTTCAACCAATATCTGTTGGATTTTGCCCTGTTGGCTTTGGAAGAATAATTGCCGCTGTAGGTCCCCCATTTCCCGCAAACGCCCTGCCCGTTCCCGCCGCACCTCAACCGGTACTTGCGGCATTTTAGCAGCTGGCGTTCCCGTACGCGAGGAATAAGGGAACACATGCAGGAAACTGATGCCGCATTCCTGCACATGGCGCAGGCTGTTTTGGAACATCGCCTCATCCTCGGTTGGGAATCCGGCAATGATATCCGCCCCCAAGGCGATATCGGATCGCATGCCGCGCAAATCATCACACAGTTTCACGGCCTGTTCGGCGGAATGGCGGCGTTTCATGCGCTTTAAAATCATGGTGTCGCCCGCCTGCAGGCTTAAATGCAGATGGGGCATCAGCCGGGGTTCGCTTTTCACCGCTTCCCATAAGGCCGAATCCATTTCAATCGGGTCGATCGAGGATAAGCGCAGGCGCTTGAGTTCCGGCACCTGCCGCAAAATCTGTTGGGTCAGCTCGCCCAAGGTCAATGGGTTGGCCAAATCTGGGCCGTAGGAGGTGATGTCAACCCCCGTCAATACCACTTCCCCGACCCCCGCTTCCATTAAATGCTGGATTTGGTGGATGATCTGATCCGCGGGCGTGCTGCGGCTGTTGCCGCGGGCATAGGGAATGATGCAGAAGGTGCAGCGGTGATCGCAGCCCTGCTGAATTTGCAGGAAGGCACGGGTGCGCTGGTCAACCCCGCTCAGCAGATGATGGGCGGTTTCCCGCACCTCCATGATGTTTTGAACAGCGACCGGGGTTGGTGTCACGGGCAATTCTTGAAGTTTTACCCCTACAAACTCAGCCAACCGGATGGGATCCAGTTTCTCGCGGTTGCCAAAAACGCCGTTCACCTCGGGCATGTTGGCATAATCACCCGGGTGCAATTGGGCGGCACATCCCGTCACCAATATTTTGGCGGCTGGATTTTCCCGGCGCAATTTGCGGATGCTTTGTTTGACCTGGCGTTCGGCCTCGCCCGTCACCGCGCAGCTGTTGATCACAATGACATCATCAGCGGGCAGCTTGCTTAAATGCTGGCGCATGACACCCGATTCATAACTGTTTAAACGACAGCCAAAGGTAACAATTTTCGGCTCGGCCACAATATCCTCGCTTTTCATAAGCTTTCATATATACGCAAGCTTTTGACAGTTGTTAAGTTTTTTGTTGGTCTTTTCTTTTATTTGTTTGTGCTATTGGCTGTGGCATAATTTTGCCTTAATTTTATCTTACCATAAACTTCAAAAAATAACCCGGTATCACCTATGATCCATCAATTGACAGAAATTACATGGCTGATGAAATGCCAGTTTGGTCATGGACACAGCTATTTTTCCGGCCAAATTTGCAACTAACGGAGAAAAAAAACTGTTTTTCCCAGGATATTTTCCTATGATGAAAAGTGTTTAAAAAAAGATCATTTTATTTGCCAGGATTAGATGACCCAGATTCACATCTTCAGCGTCGGAAAGTGGAAAAAAGGCCCGGAAAAGGACTTATATGACCATTTTCATGCCCGTATGAAATGGCAGATAGTATTACATCAGATGGATGACAAGGCTGCTTCTTTCCTAACGCCTGATCAGGTGAGGGACAACCAGGCGGAAAAATTGTTGCCTTTACTTGCCAAAACCCCGCTTGCTTACCGGATTGCCTTGGATGAAAAAGGCCAACAGCTATCTAGCCTGCAACTGGCTGGGCAATTCCAGCAATGCTTCAACCAATCCTTGATCCCCACTTTTTTAATTGGTGGTGATCACGGCTTACGGCACGATATCGTTAAAAACGCCCATTTAACTTTATCTTTCGGCAAAGTGACATGGCCACATTTATTGGTGTTGGGGTTGCTTTCCGAACAGCTGTACCGGACGCAGCAAATTTTGGCCGGTCATCCCTATCACCGCTCAAGCTAGATGATTTTGTTCCTGTTTTCATTTCAGCAATTTTGCTGTATATAATTGGGGACATTTTTTTGAAAGAACCCGCATGCCTAAAATAACTTTTAATACCGTCAAAAATATGATGAAAACCCAGTCCCTACAGCGCCGCCCAGTAGTTTTATGCATTTTGGACGGCTGGGGATACCGGGAGGAGCGGACCGATAACGCTGTTTTACAAGCGAACGCACCGAATTGGCGGCAAATCATTGAAAAATACCCGCATGCCTTGGTCGAAGCTTCGGAATTATATGTAGGCTTGCCGGAGGGGCAGATGGGAAATTCAGAAGTTGGCCATATGAATATGGGGGCAGGCCGGGTCATCATGCAGGATTTGCCAAAAATAAATCAAGCAGTACGCGATGGCAGCTTGCCTAGAAACCCTGTTTTACAACAATTCATTGAAAACCTGCGCCAAAACGGTGGAACTTGCCATTTGATGGGCTTGGTCTCACCGGGCGGCATCCATTCCCACCAAGACCAATTGGCGGCTTTGGCGCAAATCATCAGCCACGCTGGTATTCCTATTGCTTTTCATGCCTTTCTCGACGGGCGCGATACCCCTCCCAAAAGCGCCCAGGAATTTATGCAGCAATTAATTGCCGTCACTCAATCATTGCATTCTTTCCGGATCGCCACCATTGGCGGGCGGTACTATGCCATGGACCGCGACAAAAGGTGGGAGCGCATTAATCTGGCCTATGAATGCATGGTCAATGCCCAAGGACAACGGGCCGACCATTGGTTGACAGCCATTGAAGAGGCGTACAAGCGTGGTGAAAGCGACGAATTTGTTAAACCGACCGTGCTTGCAGGCTATGAGGGCATGAAAGACGGCGATGGCGTGTTGATGGGCAATTTTCGATCCGACCGCGTCCGGCAAATATTAGCGGCCCTCCTGGACAAGAACTTCAAGGCTTTCCCGCGCTCACGCCAAATCCGTTTTACGACCGCCTTAGGCATGACCGAATATTCGGAGGAATTAGCCCAAATGATGTCCTGTCTTTTCCCTAGTGAACCTTTGGTCAATACGTTGGGGGAAGTGGTTGCCAAAGCTGGCTTAAAACAGCTGCGTATTGCCGAAACGGAAAAATACCCGCATGTCACTTTCTTTTTTAACGGTGGCGAGGAAAAGTTATTCAAGGGGGAGGAACGGATTTTAATCCCCTCTCCCAAAGTGGCCACCTATGATTTGCAGCCGGAGATGTCAGCCTATGAAGTGACAAACAGGTTGGTGGAGGCTATTGAAAGTAAAAAGTTTGATTTTTTGGTCGTCAATTATGCCAATACCGATATGGTCGGCCATTCCGGCAATTTGGCTGCCACCATTTTAGCAGTGGAGGCCGTTGACCGCTGTTTGGGGCGGATCAAAACCGCGATTGAAAAATTAAACGGCGCCATGCTAATCACCGCCGATCACGGCAACGCAGAAATGATGAGCGATACCAAGACTGGCCAACCCCATACGGCCCATACGTTAAATCCGGTGCCGGTCGTTTTAATCCATTCCCAACCAAAATTGCAATTACATCATGGAAAATTGGCAGACATTGCCCCTACTTTATTACAAATTTTGGGTTTACCCCAACCCGTGGAGATGAAAGGGCAATCCCTTATTGACCCATAAACCAAACATCACTGTTTTACTACCAAGGACACGTAAATTCATGATGCGCCATCACCCTAAGGTTTATCCATGACAAGCCAGGTGGAAAAATATAGAGATTTTTACCGCAATATGTGGGTTATTGGCCAACATATCCGACACTTATGTATGTTTTGGGCAGCAAGAATTTTGCCCGGCCTCAGCATCGGGCTTTTATCCATCCCTTTCCTGGTTCCGTTGGCGAATGGCCAGACCAATCCCAATCTGGCCCTAGCGGAAATTGAAAAAATCCGTCAGGAGTTAATTGTTGTTTCCAAACAAGCGCAACAGCAGCAGCAAACGCTTGCTGGTCTAGAACACAAACTGGAGGAATTGGAAGAAACCGAAAAAGCGAAAATCCAAACCTTGGCTAATCAACAACAAGAAATTGGCGGGCTGATTTTAATCCTTGTCCGTATTTCCTCCTCACCGCCCGAAGCTTTGGCTTTCAGCCAAAATTCCATTGTCGATATTGTGCGGACAGCGATTTTGGTGGAAACCACTATCCAGCAGTTACACCAACGCAGCGTGGCTTTGGAAAAAGAATTAGGCAATTTGCAACAAATCCGTCTCCAAATCACTAACCAACATTTACAAATTAACCAATCCGCACAAAATTTCGCCCTGGTTGAACAAAAATTATCGGCGCTTTTAGCTCAGCGCCAACAATGGAATAATCTGCCCTCTTCCGATCGGCAAAATTTTATCGACCGCGTCAATAAATTGACCCAAGACGCTAAAGATTTACGCGAGCTTTTGGCTAAATTCAGTGAATTGCCTTCTGCCCCCGACCTTACAGTGGCAATCGATATTGAAACTTTACAACCATCCCATAACCCGCAGCCTAATTCTTCCGTTTCCGTTGTCGCCCTTCGGTTAGAAAAACCAAAAAACTTTCAAAATTTCCCAACACGCTCCAGCACCCTAACCCCGCCCGTCCAAGGCAAAGTTGTAGGATTTTTTAATAAAACTTATGATACCACTGAAATATTGCGGGGGCTTTTTATTGAAACCAATAATAGCGCCCCTGTCTTAGCGCCTTTTGACGGTCAGATAAAATTCCGCGGCCAATTCCGCAGTTACGGTGAAATATTGATTATTGAGCACGGGCGGGGATACCACACGGTAATCGGGGGTTTAGGTAAAATTGATGCGGAAATTGGTCAATGGTTTTTAGCAGGTGAGCCGATGGGGGTCATGGCTCATACACCAGGCAAAAAACCGCGGCTTTATTTTGAATTGCGCCAACAGGGCCAACCCATTGATCCGTTGCCCTGGTTAAATTTTGTACGAAGGGAATAAATCATATGCTAGGGGGCAAAATTTTCTTGAGTTGGGGATTGTTAGCCTTTCTCCTTATTCCTGCCGGATTCTTGCAAGCGCAAACCGCGCCAAATAAATTATCGGAAACTTATCAGCAGCTGAACCTGTTTAACCAAGTTTTTGATATGATCCGCATGGGGTATCCAGAGCCGGTTGATGACAAAGAACTGATTGAGGGGGCACTTAAAGAAATGGCGTCCAGCCTTGATCCCCATTCCCAATATTTAAGTTCCAAAGACATCTCGGCAGAAGAGGAACCCGAAACAGGTTACGGGGGAATTGGCGTTATTGTTGAGATGGCCGACGGAGCTATTAAAGTTACGGAACCGGTCGAAGGTTCCCCTGCGGACCAGGCGGCAATTCAAGCGGATGATTTGATTGTCAAAATTGATGGGCAGGAACTTTCAAACATCCCATTTGATCAGGCTATTATCAAGTTACGCGGCCCCATTGATAGTAAAGTAATCGTTTCGATTAAGCGGGGGCAACAACCCATTTTTGACGTGGAACTAACGCGCGCATTGATCCAATCAAAAATCGTCCGTTCAAGGATTGAGCGGAACCATATTGCTTATATCCAAATTACTACCTTTGAAGGCGATCCTTATAAGGAATTCGTCGAACAGTTGAATAAATTAAAAGCGCAGACAGGCAACCATTTGATTGGGATGGTTTTGGATTTGCGTGGCAATTTGGGTGGATGGGTGAAACAAGCGGTATTGGTTGCTGACGCTTTCTTAGATAAAGGGGAGATCGGATCGACTGTTTCAGAATACCAGCAACGCACCGACCGGTATCAAGCAACCCCTGGGGATATGATTGATGGCTTGCCGTTAATTATATTGGTTAATGAACAAAGCGCTTCAGCCTCAGAAATCTTAGCTGCCGCTTTGCAAGATCAGGGTCGCGCTATTATCTTGGGGGTGCGCACATATGGGAAAGCAACGGCTTGGAACCGCTTTGAAATGGAAGGGGGCGGGGTTTTACAATTAACAACTAGCTTTGCTTATGGCCCATCCGGCAAGTCCTGGCAAATACGCGGCATTCAACCAGATATTGTTGTTGAACAAGGCACCTTCACCCCTGAGATCGTCTCCCGCGAATATACAGAAGAAAAATATCCCAATGCCTTGAAAAACCCCCTTGCCGAAACCGCGCCCAACCCGTCAACTGCCGTTGTTTCTAGTAAGAGACTGAAAGACAACCAATTGCAGCAGGCGCTGAACATGTTAGAAGCAATTCATATACTGGGCCCATCCCACTAATTTATTTTGTACAGCTGATAGAACAAAAGATAAAAATTCTCCTAAACAAATTGAAGAGTACTTACAAAATATCGATGGGTGAGAATTTTAATAATAGTGAATCAACCTTATTTTCATATCTTGGCTTTTCCGTCACACTTCACTATATTGAAAAGTGTTTCATTGACTTAACTGGCAATATGCCTCACGCATTATGTCATCGACAAAACGGCAAGAGCTCAGAATCTTGCCCGCATTAGAGAGGGAAGAAGATGTTAAAATCAATTCGTTTGCTGGGATTTTCTGCATTATTATCCGCTAGTTTTTCTTTAACCCTATGGGGCCAGACAAAACCGACCGACACCTACCGGCAATTGGAATTGTTCAGTAACGTATTTGAGAAAATCCGTTCCCAATATGTTGAATCCGTAAAAGACCAGGAGTTGATTGAAGCTGCCCTCCGCGGGATGGTATCATCGCTTGATCCCCATTCCAGCTATTTGACGGAAAAAGAATTTAAAGCCATGAATGATGAGATTCGCGGTTTTGCGGGTCTCGGCATGCAGGTCGTTTTAGAGGAAGGGGTTGTGAAAGTTGTTTCTCCTATTGATGATACCCCCGCCTTCCGAGCGGGCATCCAATCTGGTGATTTGGTCATTGCGATTGACGGGGAGCAAGTTTTTGGCCTGACGCTTGAGCAAGCTGTGGCTAAACTGCGGGGCCCGATTGGCACAAAAGTGACCATTACCGTGAAAAGGCCTCAACAAGAACCGTTCGATTTGTCATTGGTTCGGGAAAAAATCATCCAAAAAAGCGTTCGTTCCAGGTTAGAAAACGGCAATATCGGCTATTTGCGGGTCAGCGAATTTACGGATAATACCTACTCAACCTTGGTTGAAGAAATTAAAAAATTAAAAGAACAAAGTAAAAATCAGTTGATCGGCTTTGTCCTTGATTTACGCAATAATCCGGGCGGCCTCCTGACGCAAGCCATCTCGGTCAGCGATGCTTTCTTGGAAAAAGGCGAGATTGTTTCCGTTAAAGGGCGCGATGACCGCGATATGAAACGATTCAATGCCACTGCCGGTGATTTGACCGATGGGTTACCCTTGATTGTCTTAATCAACCAAGGTTCCGCCTCCGCTTCCGAAATTGTTTCCGGAGCCTTGCAAGACCAGCAACGCGCCATTATCATGGGTGTTAAAAGCTTCGGCAAAGGATCAGTTCAAAGCATTATCCCCCTTCCCGGATACGGGGCGGTTAAATTTACGACCCAGTTTTATTACACCCCCTCCGGTCGTTCGATTCAAAAAATCGGGATTGAACCGGATATTATGGTGGAACAAGCTAAAATTGAAACGATTGCACAAGGCCAGGCTTATAGTGAATCAAGCCTTAAAAACAGCTTGAATAACCCCAACCAAAAACCGGAGCAGACGGAAAATCCGACCAACAACCCTACAACGCAAGGGCAAACGACCACGGCAACCACTACTCCTCCAGTTGATTATCAATTACAGCGGGCAACTGACTTATTGCGGGGATTAGCCTTAATAAATAAAAAACCGAAATAGTTTTATTGCTGCAGGGGGGGCCTGTGCATTCCCCCTTCGGTTTTATTTTGTTGCATAATATTTCATAAAATCATGTCTCACTTCACCATTCGCCGTCAACCGCGCCGAAATGTTTATCGCCTTGGAGTGGGTATTGTGTTATTCAATCCAGTGGGAAAGGTTTTGGTTGGCCAACGTCTGGACATGCAATCAGACGCCTGGCAAATGCCCCAAGGGGGCATTGATGCCGATGAAACCCCCTTAGAGGCGGTATGGCGCGAAATGGAAGAAGAGATCGGTACGCGCAACGCCGAATTATTAGGGGAAAGCCGCGGGTGGTTCACTTATAAGTTGCCGCCAGGTTTGAAAAAAATACTTTGGAGTGGAAAATACCTTGGTCAGCGGCAAAAATGGTTTGCTTTCCGTTTTTTGGGAACAGATCAAGATATCAATATTCAGACACCGCATCCTGAGTTTCGAAACTGGCAATGGGTGGAATTCCAAGAATTGCCAAACCTAATCGTTCCCTTTAAGAAAGATTTATACGAACAAATTGTCAAGGAATTTGAACCGCTGAAACAAGGATGGTTGGCCAGCAATCCTGTTTCTCCCTTTTAATCCCAAGGTAATGGGTAGATACGGGGTTTGATAGGAATACCTTTTCCCTGGTCCGATGTTTTCCGAGCTTCTGGTGTAAGGATGGGACTGATCCAGACTTGGTTGATTTTACGAAAGTAAAAGTAGGATCTGAATGAGGATCGGCTGAAAATCCCTCGCTCACCGGATCAACATTCGAAATGACCAACTTATCCCAAATGATTTTTTGTGAACCCGGATTAAAGCGCATGGCCCGCAATGCCGGTCGCTGATACTCTTCAGGGATATCCCCCTTAGTGAGAGACAAAATTTTAAGGAAAATACAGATTGGGAAAGGTTTGGCAAACCTTTCAAAAGCCCCTTTATATCGCTGTTAGGCTATAATCCTCGATAGGAATAGTCCCCTTGTACGGGAGGTTCAAAAAATTTAACCGCAGGACCTTCATTATTATTGTTTTCTTGCGCCAACCCATCATGCGATTGCATTATTCCCCCTACCAACAATAAAATTGTGAGCAGATAATATGTATAAATTTTGCTCATTCTGAGAAAACCTCTTATACACGAAAAATAGCCATCATATTTTATGTGGTGATTCTGCCATAAAATCATAGATTTTAGCCAGCTTGCGTGATCAACTTAAAAAAACGCTTTTGGGCAATATTTTAAATGGGGGATGAATAGTAGCGGTGTTCCTGACAGGAGTAGAGTATGATAGGGAAATATTGAGGATTCGTATAACTTACAGCTGCGGTTGTATGACTTGCTTACGCAATTTTTGGCCGCGGTAAGCAACCAACTTCGTCAATCCCTTCGTCATTAATTGACTTATTTGGCCTTGTGGCTCTAACCCAACCGCCTTCATCACCATGCTGCTGGCTTTACGCAAATGATATTGCTGATATAAAGGATAGACCCTGGCGCCATATTCCGCTGAATATCGGGAATGGCTGTAACTGTTGTCCATCACACTGTTAGCGGCATAATAAGCATAAGGCAATTCGTCATCACCTTCAGATTCCCACATTCGGCCCAACGCGATGATTAACCGTCGTAGCTTGCCAACATTTTCTTTCTTCAGATAGCGTTTCAAATGGATATAGAACAATTTATAATGGCGGAATTCATCCGCCGCAATCAGGCGGCATATTTCTTTCAACAAGGGCTCTTGGCTGGCATCCCTTAAGGCAGTATAGTAAGAAGTGGTGCCAGTTTCAACAATACAGCGGGCAATTAATTCTCCACTGCGACTGCCGCGAATGGAGGCAGAGGAGTTGACGGCAATTTTATACCCTTCAGCAAAGCGCTTGAAACAGGATTGATAGTTAAAAGTTGGATCAACCATTTCGGCCCAACGCCCTAGAGCTTGGCCGTGCTGGACTTCTTCAACCGCCCAATCTCTGGCGGCATCTTGAAATTCCAAATCATCATGAAAAACATTTTTGAGGTAAGTCGCGTAGTCTGCAGCATTCGACTCAACCATGCTGGCTGCCTTGACAATCGGTACTAATTCGGGTTTGACGAGGTGAGGGTTAAAATCCTGCCAAGAAATATCATCAAGAGTCCAGTTTTTCATTTTTCCAGCACCTGTTGGTTTCTCTTAATCTAAAAACCCCTAAAACATAGCATAAGAGTTATCTTTTGGATACAAAAAAAATATACTCCCCACCAATAGAAGAAAGCAAAAGTTTAGTAAAGCCATAAAATCGGCAAGAGTTAGAAAGCTTTCCTATAGATTATATTTAGGCTTTTTTATCTCGTTCCTTCCCATGCTTAAAATGATCCATTCTGGTGAATTTTCGTAAGTGAGGTGAGTGGTGCGATGTAAAGCATCGGATAACCAGGACAGAAAGGATAACAACGTATTGAAAGCTGTTTCATTATGAATTTCTTCCGGCGCTATATCCATTTCTATCTTATCATCCTCAAAGAAGTGGCAGTTGACCTCGATATTACCTACAAGAAAAAATCTCATCGTAGTGGCTAGGCCTCTGTCTCGAAAATGAAGTACGGATTTAAAATTTAAAAGTATTTTCCCTTTTTCTGGACCATGCCAAAACTGGGGATGAAAATGCGACAAAATCTGTGCAATAAAAAGATCCCATAAGGCCGCATCCGCCTCGAAAACATAAATATCGCGCAGCGATCCGTCGCACTCAAAATGGGATTTTAGCAATTCCCAATAGTTTATGTTTTGCTGTTCCATGGCTCTTAACGTGACGATGAAGAGTATCGATTAGGCGATTGTTCCGCCCTGCAGAACCCCAAAGCTTTGTAAAGAAAACTTTTTACCCATACACATTCGGCTCTAAAGCGTCGATTTGGGCTTGCATAACAACCAGTTGTTTTTCGTAAAAAACTTGCTGCTCTGGTTTGGGTTCAACCTTTTGATCTTCTTGCAGGCGGCTGATCTGTTTTTCCAATTGGGCACGGTTAATTTGCTCTACCTTGACCGCTTGGGTTGCAAGAATGGCACAATGGCTTGGGGTAATTTCGGCAAATCCACCACTTACGAATATTTTCTCAAAAACCGTTGTTTCATTGAAAACTACCACAACGCCAGCACGCAACAAGGAAATGAAGGGGGCATGGCCAGGCAATGCCGAAAAATCACCTAATTCTCCCGGCACGACCACATTGGTTACCTCTTGACTAAAGATAACTCTTTCTGGGGTAATGATCTCAAGTTTTATTGTTTCCCCTGCCATTCATCCATTCCTTTTCGGTTATGTGACCCTTAAGCAGCCTCTGCCGCCATCTTTTTGGCTTTTTCTACCACTTGGTCAATCGTTCCCGTCATGTAAAAGGCCGATTCGGGCAGGTCATCATACTCGCCTGCAACAATTCCTTTAAAGCCACGGATGGTTTCTTCTAAGCTTACAAACACCCCAGGGGTGTTGGTAAAGACCTCGGCTACATGGAAGGGTTGTGAAAGGAAGCGTTGGATCTTACGGGCACGAGAGACCGTTAGTTTATCATCTTCCGATAATTCATCCATTCCCAAAATTGCAATAATATCTTGAAGCGATTTATACGTTTGCAAAACCCGCTGCACATTGCGGGCAACCTTATAATGTTCTTCGCCAACAATCCTTGGGTCCAACATACGGCTGGTCGAATCCAATGGATCAACCGCCGGATAAATGCCCAATTCAGCAATCTGGCGCGACAACACCGTGGTGGCATCCAAATGGCTGAAAGAGGTGGCGGGAGCCGGATCAGTTAAATCGTCCGCTGGCACATAAATGGCCTGCACGGATGTAATTGACCCCTTTTTGGTAGTGGTGATACGTTCTTGCAGCATCCCCATTTCCGTGGCTAAGGTCGGCTGATAACCAACGGCTGATGGAATACGTCCCAAAAGGGCTGAAACCTCAGACCCTGCTTGCGTAAACCTAAAAATATTATCCACAAAGAACAGTACGTCTTGCCCATCTTGGTCACGAAAATTTTCAGCAATGGTTAATGCTGATAAAGCAACCCGGGCGCGCGCTCCGGGCGGTTCATTCATTTGCCCGTACACCAGGGCAACCTTGGATCCTGGCCCATCCAAACGAATAACTTTAGAATCTATCATTTCATGGTATAAATCATTGCCTTCGCGCGTCCGTTCGCCAACCCCTGCAAATACCGAAACGCCGCCATGGGCTTTGGCCACGTTATTGATCAGTTCTTGAATTAAAACGGTCTTGCCAACCCCAGCGCCACCGAATAAGCCGATTTTGCCGCCCCTGGCATAAGGCGCCAACAAATCGACGACCTTAATGCCAGTGACTAAAATCTGGGCCTGGGTAGATTGATCAGCAAAACTGGGGGCCAAGCGATGAATCGGCATGGTTTTACTAGCTTTTACAGGGCCACGTTCATCAATCGGATCACCGATGACATTTAAAATACGGCCTAACGTCTCGGGCCCAACCGGCATATTGATTGGCTGCCCCGTATCCCTGACCTCTTGGCCACGTACCAAGCCTTCGGTTGAATCCATAGCAATGGCCCGTACTGTATTTTCGCCTAAATGCTGCGCCACTTCAAATACCAAGGTTTTTCCTTGGTTTTTTGTCGTAAGTGCATTTAATATCGAAGGCAATTCTTGATCAAAATGCACATCCACTACTGCACCCAGAACCTGGCTTATCTTACCAATCTTTTGTTTTTCCATTCTTTGGAAGCTCCCTTAGATAAAAATATCATATCAACTTGGATAATAAATTAGACCGCTTCGGCCCCAGAAATAATTTCAATCAATTCTTTGGTGATATAGGCTTGGCGGCTGCGATTATAGAAAATGGTCAAACGGTTGATCATATCCCCAGCGTTCCGGGTAGCGTTATCCATTGCAGCCATTCGTGCACCCTGCTCACCAGCCGCACTTTCAAGCAACGCTTTATATAATTGCACGGCCAGGTTACGCGGCAACAATTCCTCGAGTATTTGTTCGGGTTGCGGTTCATATTCATACAGAGCAGTCGGTTCAGCAATCTCTACTTTCTTGCTATCCACGCTTCCTACATCAAGGCTTTCCTGCCAAACGGGAATGATGGTTTGCAAAGTTACAATCTGGCTGATCACCGACTTAAAACGGTTATAGATAACCGTACAAACATCAAATTCACTGGCTTCATACATCTGCTGCAATTGCCGCACCAATTCCTCAACCAGATTAAAAGCAATCGGTGATTTCATGATGGATTCGGGTGCATCCAATAATAAATGGGCATATTCGCGCTTTAAAAGATCCCGTCCCTTGCGCCCCAAGGGTAAAATCTTGACCGTTTTCCCTTTCGCCAGTAGATCACGAATTTGGCGGCGGGTAGCGCGTACGATGGAGCTGTTGAAACTGCCACATAAGCCGCGATCCGAGGTCACCGGTATCAGAAGATGGATGTTTTGTTGTTCCCTGCCCTTCAATAAAGAAGGGCTGTCGTCAAATTGGGAAGATTGCTTGGTCAATTCAACCATTAATTGCTGCATCCGTTCCGCGTACGGGCGCGACGCCTCCGCCTGCTCTTGGGCCCTGCGTAATTTGGCAGCCGAAACCATCTTCATCGCAGAAGTGATCTTCTGCGTTGATTTCACGCTATTAATACGAAGCTTGAGATCTTTTAAGCTGGGCATCTTATCGTATCACCAAAAATAACCAAAAATTAAGCAAAGGCCTTCACAAATTTATCCAGAACCGCCCGCAACATTTCTTCCACTTTAGCAGAAATTTCTTTCTGTTGGCGGATTGAGTCAAGAATCCCTGGATGCTTTGAGCGAATTTCTTGCAAGAAAGCATTTTCAAAACGCATGATCTGATCTGCTTTAATCGTATCCAAATAACCGCGCACACCGCAGAAAATAGATACAACTTGCTCTTCAACTGGCATTGGTTTGAATTGGTCTTGTTTTAAAAGTTCCGTTAAGCGCGCACCGCGCGCGAGCAACCGCTGAGTTGAGGCGTCCAAATCGGAGGCAAATTGGGCAAAGGCAGCCATTTCGCGGTACTGAGCCAATTCAAGCTTAATGCGCCCTGCCACCTGTTTCATCGCTTTAATCTGGGCTGCTGAGCCAACCCGGCTTACCGAAATACCCACGTTAATGGCCGGACGGATGCCTTTGTAAAACAAGCTGGTTTCCAAGAATATCTGCCCGTCCGTAATTGAAATCACGTTGGTTGGGATATAAGCAGAAACATCCCCAGCTTGGGTTTCAATGATGGGCAATGCCGTTAAAGAACCACCCTTATTTTCATCATTTAATTTCGCTGCTCGTTCCAACAAACGCGAATGCAAATAGAACACATCGCCAGGATAGGCTTCGCGTCCGGGCGGACGACGCAACAGCAAGGACATTTGCCGGTAAGCAACCGCTTGCTTGGATAAATCATCATAAATAATCAAGGCATGCATGCCGTTATCGCGGAAAAACTCACCCATCGTGCACCCGCTATAAGGAGCTAAAAACTGTAACGGGGCAGGTTCTGATGCTGTGGCTGCCACAATGATCGTATATTCCAAAGCGCCAGCATCTTGAAGCTGCTTGACGATTTGAGCAACGGTTGAGCGTTTTTGACCAATCGCCACATAAATACAATATAATTTATTTTTTTCATCATTGCTGGCATGGGCCGTCTTTTGATTGATGATGGTGTCAATGGCAACAGCTGTTTTACCGGTTTGGCGGTCACCAATGATCAGTTCGCGCTGGCCACGACCGACCGGCACCAAACTATCAATCGCTTTTAACCCCGTTTGCATCGGCTCATGAACAGAACGGCGAGCAATGATCCCCGGTGCTTTGACTTCCACCCGGCGACGTTCCACTTTTTGCAAAGGCCCCTTGCCATCAATGGGGTTGCCTAAGGCATCAACCACCCGACCCAATAATCCGCGACCGACCGGCACATCAACAATATCCCGGGTTCTTTTAACCACGTCGCCTTCTTTAATGCCCCGGTCTTCCCCGAATAAAACAACACCGACATTGTCGGTTTCAAGGTTCAAGGCCATCCCGCGAACGCCGTTGGCAAATTCAACCATTTCTCCGGCTTGCACATTATCAAACCCATACACACGGGCAACCCCATCACCTACGGACAGAACCTGGCCTATCTCCGCCACATCGGCACCAGCATCAAAATTTTTTATTTGTTGTTTAATAATAGCAGAAACTTCTGCGGCGCGGATATCCATTTATCCGACTCCTCTCATCATTTGTTGTAAACGTGCTAATTTAGATTGCAGGGAAGCATCAATCACCCGACTGCCGATTTTAATTTTCATTCCGGCAATCAAATTTTGGTCAATTTGAAAATTGACCTGAACATTCTTGGCAACTTGTGCAGCTAACATTTTTTTAACTTCCTCTTGTTGCAAACCATCCAATGCTTGCGCGCTGGTCACTTCAGCCTCAAACCCACCCTCTTTTGCGATTTGGAAATGGCGTATATAAGTGAAAATTTCCTTAAGAAGATAAAAACGCCGCTGGCGCAGCAATAACAAAAAGAACTTTTTAAGCAATTCATCCGTTTTCAATTGCTTAGTCAGTTCATTCATCAGGGATTGTTGACGCGGGGGTGCAATGCGAGGGTCGGTCAAGAACGAAGCTAATTTTTTTTCTTGTGCTAATAAATTTACAAATTGTTGCAACTGACCGATCATTTCTTGGGAATTCTTGGCATCTTGCGCCAATTCAAAAAATGCAATGGCATAGCGACGGGAAACCCCATCTATCGTTGCTGTCTTTGCCTGTTCCGTCATTGCTTCAAGCCCGTTTAAAATGTCAAAAAACCGTCGCCTTACACTTAATCAATCAAAGCATTTATCAATATAATGTTTATATTTTACAAAACAACAACAAACCCCTGCCTTATCCATAAAAAAGTAAGGTGATGCCCAAAAAATCACAGTGATAAATTTTCTGCTCTTTTTCAAGCACAATCCCTCTGCCCTGTCAATTTATAAATTGACAGGGCTTTACGGATTTGGCCTAAGGGAATCGTTGCTATCGTATTTTTTTAAATATGGATGGCTTGGGTATTAAACGCTGCCCAGGCAGCTTCTTTAATAGCCTCGTTAAAAGTGGGGTGGGCATGGAAGCTGCGCGCTAGATCCTCGGCTGAACCTGAAAATTCCATCGCCACCACGCATTCATGGATTAATGTGCCAGCATCCGGGGCAATAATATGGACGCCCAAGATTTTATCGGTGGCAGCATCAGCCAAAACCTTTACAAAACCTTGGGTTTCACTTACGGCACGAGCGCGGCTGTTCGCTTGCAGCGGAAATTTCCCGATCCGGTAAGAAACATTATCTTTCTTCAATTCCTCTTCGGTTTTACCCACCGTTGCAATTTCAGGTGATGTATAAACCACTCCGGGTACGGTCGCATAATTGACATGTCCCGATTGGCCTGCCAATATTTCTGCCACTGCAATCCCCTCTTCCTCAGCTTTATGAGCCAACATGGGGCCTGTAATAACATCGCCGATGGCATAAACACCTGCAACGGAGGTTTGGAAATGGTTGTCGGTGATGATCCGGCCACGCTCATCACATTTGACCCCTAATTTTTCTAAACCCAAATTTTTACTATTGGGAGTGCGCCCAACGGCTACCAAAACCTTATCCGCTTCTAATACCTGTTCTGCCCCACCTTGAACCCCTTGGCAACGCACCTGCACCAATTTACCCTTTTTTTCGACCCCTAAAACCTTTGTACCTAAAACAAAATTTATCCCTTGCTTGGTAACAATCCGCTGGAAAGTTTTGGCAAGTTCTTGATCCATATTGGGCAAAATCCGGTCGGCATACTCAACCACCGTAACCTGGCTGCCCAACCGCTGCCAAACCGATCCTAATTCCAAACCGATATAACCACCGCCAATCACCACTAATTTGCCAGGGGCGGGGTTAAAAGATAAGGCACCTGTCGATGAAACAATATCTATTTCATCCACCGTTACACCTGGAACATTGCTGCTTTCAGAGCCTGTGGCAATAATAATTTTTTGGGCCTGCAACAATTGTTCCTGATTGTTATTTCTGACCATAATTTTGCCGGGCGAATCGAGCACAGCTTGCCCCTGGACAAAGGTGATCTTATTTTTGCGGAATAACCCTTCAATCCCTTTGGTCAAATCATCAACCACCTTATTTTTATAATCCATCATGGTTACTAAATTAATCGTGGGTTCTTTCACCTGGATACCATAAATGGCTACATGTTGACGGATTGCCTCATATTCCGCCGATACATGCAACAAAGCTTTGGAGGGGATACAGCCAATATTTAAGCAAGTCCCGCCCAGCTTGGCTCGCTTATCAATACACACAACCTTTTTACCCAATTGCGCGGCACGAATGGCCGCGACATAACCGCCCGGCCCACCCCCAATAATCGCCACATCATATATTGCTGTTTCCATTTGGCTTTATCCATTCATTCAGGTGATGCTAAACGTCAAATAATAAACGCTGCGGTTCTTCTAAATATTCTTTAATCCGTACCAAAAAGGTGACGGCCTCTTTGCCATCAATCAACCGGTGATCATAAGAAACCGCCAAATACATCATTGGGCGGATTTCAATCTTGTCTTGGATGGCAACGGGGCGCATTTGGATTTTATGCATCCCTAAAATAGCGGATTGCGGCGGATTGAGAATCGGGGTGGATAACAAAGATCCATAAACCCCGCCATTCGTAATCGTAAAAGTGCCGCCCGTTAAATCATCCATCGATAATTTACCATCGCGCGCTTTCTTGCTGAGTTCGCCAATTTTGTTTTCAATTTGTGCAAAGGTTAATTGATCGGCATCCCTAACAATTGGCACCACCAACCCTTGTTCTGTCCCAACGGCAACACCGATATCATAGTATTTCTTGTAAACAATTTCATCATCACGAATTTCTGCATTCACAACCGGCATTTCTTTTAAGGCTTGCGTGCAAGCTTTGACAAAGAAAGACATAAACCCAAGCTTTACCCCATGCTTTTTCTCAAAACCTTCCTTATATTTACTGCGGAAAAGGTTGATTTCCGTCATATCCACTTCATTGAAGGTGGTCAGCATAGCAGCAGTATTTTGTGCCATTTTCAACCGTTCTGCGATCCGTCGCCGTAAGCGGCTCATCGGTACTTTTTCCTCAAGCCGCAAGGCGGAAGGGATGGTGGCAACGTTTCCGGCAGCAGGTGATTTTGGTGAAGTTTCAGATGAGGTAACTTTTGGCTGTGCCGCTGTTTTAGCAGCAGCCAAGACATCGCCTTTGGTGATCCGGTTATCTTTCCCAGATCCCTGAATATCCTCAGGTTTCAAGTTGTTTTCTGGCAACAATTTACGCACGGCTGGTGATTGCTGTTCAATGGCAGAAGGAATGGGTTTGACAGCTTCCGTTTTTCCAACAGCGAGCGTTTTACCCTCTACCGCCAATTTATTTCCAGCAGAGGTAGGAGCGGCGTTTTTCTGCTTTTCATCAACATAGCCCAGAACCGTCCCAACCATCACCGTTTGGTCGGCTTTGACTTGTAAATCTTGTAAAACACCAGCAACTGGCGCCAACACTTCAACCGTTACCTTATCGGTTTCAAGTTCGGCAATCGGTTCATCTGCCGCAACCAAGTCACCAGCTTTTTTCAGCCATTTTGCCACCGTTGCTTCTGTAACTGATTCGCCCATCGCGGGGACTTTAATCGGTGTTGGCATCACTGCTCCTTTTCCACAATAATAATGACATCATTCTTTACCCGTCAGGGCGATATTAACCAATTGGGCTTGCTCCAGCTCATGGCGTTTCATTGAGCCGGTTGCTGGCGAAGCTGCCGCTGCGCGTCCCGCATAGAAAGCGCGCGTGCTACGGTGCTTTTGCTGCAACAGCAGCTCCTCAAATAAAGGCGCCACAAAGCTCCACGCCCCCATATTCTTGGGCTCTTCTTGACACCAAACCACCTCTGCCTGCCCGTACAATTGCAACTGTTTTTTAATAGGTTCGACTGGGAAAGGATATAATTGCTCCACCCGTATGATAGCCACATTAGATAATTGCTTTTGCTCTTTTTGCTCCAGTAAATCATAATAAACCTTGCCGCTGCAGAAAACCACGCGGTTAATTTTTTTGGGATTTAACGCTGCTGTGATATCTCCAATAACCCGTTGGAAAGCGCTGCCAGTTGCCATCTCCTGCAGGGGTGACACACATAGCCGATGCCGCAGCAACGATTTGGGGGTCATGATGATTAAAGGTTTGCGGAAATCCCTGTGAATTTGCCGCCGTAATACATGAAAGTAATTAGCAGGGCTTGTGCAATTCACGACTTGCATATTGTCTTCCGCACAAAGCTGCAGATAACGCTCCAATCGGGCCGAACTATGCTCTGGTCCCTGGCCTTCGTACCCATGCGGCAATAACATCACCAACCCGGACATCCGGAACCACTTCGATTCTCCATTGCTAAGAAATTGATCAACAATAACTTGGGCGCCATTGGCAAAATCGCCAAATTGTGCCTCCCACATCACCAAAGCATTTGGATCTGCTAAGCTATAGCCATATTCAAAGCCTAAGACCCCGGCTTCCGATAACGGGCTGTCGATCACTTCCAAATGCTGTTGTTGTGACCTAATGTGATTAAGGGGTGCATAATGAGTCTCATTTTCTTGATCGATCCAAACGGCATGGCGTTGGGAAAAAGTGCCCCGGCTGCAATCCTGGCCAGATAAACGCACCTGATATCCTTCCACCAACAATGTGCCAAATGCCAAAGCTTCTGCTGTGGCCCAATCAATTCCTTGGCCCGTTTCAAAAGATTGTTTTTTGGCAGCTAATTGCCGTTCAATTTTCCGGTTTAAATTAAAGGCGGCTGGGATTGTGGTTAAAGCCTGACCAACCTCGTGCAGCATAGCAACATCCCGCGCGGTATTGCCCGCCCTTTCCTCACCCGATGCTGGGTTCAATCCCTTCCAAGCGCCCTCCAACCAATCAATCTTGCTCGTACGGAATGCAGCGGCTTGATAATCCGCATCCAGTAACTGCTGGTAAGAATTGGTCATTTGATCAATTTCTAGCTGGGTTAAGACCCTTTCCTCGAGCAAACGTTGGCTGTAGATTTTAGCAATAGAGGGGTGAGAAGCAATTTTTTTATACATTAATGGCTGGGTAAAAGCCGGTTCATCGGTTTCATTGTGACCAAAGCGACGATAACAGAACATATCAACCACCACATCTTTTTTAAACTGATGGCGGAATTCCACGGCCAATTTGGCCACATAACAAACGGCATCCGGGTCATCCCCGTTGACATGGAAAATAGGGGCTTGGACAGCTTTGGCCAGTTCCGAGCAATAAGGGCCGGAGCGGAGATTGATCGGATTAGTCGTAAAGCCGATCTGGTTATTGACAATAAAATGGATGGTACCACCAATGCGGTATCCCTTTAATTCAGACAGATCCAAGGTTTCTGCAACTAATCCTTGCCCCGCAAAAGCCGCATCCCCATGCAGTAGCAAAGCCATCACCTGTTCCCGATTACTATCCCCACGCTGGCGCTGCTTCGCCCGGGTTTTTCCTAAAACAACGGTATTAACCGCCTCCAAATGCGACGGATTGGCGGTTAGGGATACATGCACTTGACGACCGTGGAAATCGCGGTCGGTTGAAGCGCCTAAATGGTACTTAACATCCCCTGACCCTTGAGTACCTTGCGGATAAACAGATTCCCCGCGGAATTCGGCAAAAATAGCGGCCAATTTTTTGCCGACAATCTGGGTTAACACATTTAAGCGGCCGCGATGGGCCATTCCCAATACCACTTCTTTAGTACCCAAGGCCGCCGCCTGCGAGATAATATATTCCAAAGCAGGGATGGTTGATTCAGCGCCATCAAGGCCAAATCTTTTGGTGGCAACGAATTTTTTATCGAGAAAATGTTCAAAACTTTCGGATTTAATTACCTGCTCTAAAATTTTTTTGCGGTCGGCTACAGGTAACGCCCGCTCTCCTTGATTGACTTCAAATTTTTCTTGGATCCAGCGTTTTTGCTCCGGATCTTGGATATGCATAAATTCAACGCCGATTGGGCCGCAATAGATTTGGCGCAATTGCTTCATCACTTGTCGCAGGGTTGGTTGCACCAGCCCTAACAGGGAGTCAATAAAAATCGGCCTGTCCATATCGGCATCGGTAAACCCATAGCTATGCGGGTCAAGTTCCGGATGGCGTTCCATCGGTTTCAAGGATAGAGGATCCAAGACCGCTTCCAAATGTCCCCGCACCCGGTAGGAACGGATCAGCATCAACGCCCGGATCGAATCACGCGCAGTCGCTTGAGCGTCCGTATTAACAACAGTTGCACGGGGGCCAGGAGAAACGGCTGCACCCATTTTAAACGCATCGGTTGGTTTTTCAGGAGAAACTGCTTTTTTCTGAGACCAGCTGGGTCCCTGCTGTTCTTGCAACAGGTTGCGAGCATCATCTTGCAAACTCGCAAAAAATTTCTGCCAACTGCCATCAATTTGCTGCGGATCCTTTAGGTAACGCCCATAGAGGTCGTTGATAAAAGAACTATCTGCACTTGATAAAAAAATATAATCTTCTGGTTTCATGCTTTCTTTGCTGATCCTATGCCGATGGTTACCCAATTTTACGGTAACTTTCCTATCCTTTAACCCTTTAAAGCCTTAGCCATCGTTTCTCCAAGCGCTGCCGGAGAATCAACGATTTTAAAGCCAGCCGCACGCATAGCTTCTATCTTATCATTAGCGCCACCCTTACCCCCGGAAACAATCGCTCCGGCATGCCCCATCCGCCGTCCTTCCGGTGCCGTCATTCCGGCAATAAACCCGACAATCGGTTTTTTACGCTTTTCAGCCTTAATAAAGGCTGCGGCATTTTCCTCAGCCGATCCGCCAATTTCGCCAATCATAATAATGCCCGCGGTCTCTGGGTCAGCCATAAACATTTCTAAACATTCCACAAAATTGGTGCCATTCACCGGATCCCCGCCAATCCCGATACAAGTGGACTGCCCTAAACCGGCAGCAGTTGTTTGTGCCACGGCTTCATAAGTTAAGGTGCCGGAACGCGACACAATCCCAATTTTGCCGGGACGGTGGATATGGCCGGGCATGATGCCGATTTTGCATTGATTAGGGGTAATAACACCCGGACAATTAGGCCCGATCAAGCGGGTTTTTGAACCGGAAAGCGCCCGCTTCACTTTCACCATATCCAAAACAGGAATGCCTTCGGTGATACAAACCACCAATTTTATGCCGCTATCAATAGCTTCCAAAATAGCATCAGCTGCAAACGGTGGTGGCACATAAATCACGCTGGCATCAGGACTGGTTTTTTTGACCGCTTCCGATACTGTCTCAAATACTGGCAAATTCAGATGTTGGGTACCCCCCTTACCTGGAGTTACACCGCCCACCATTTTAGTGCCGTAAGCAATGGCCTGTTCGCTATGGAAAGTCCCTTGGGAGCCGGTAAACCCTTGGCAAATAACTTTGGTATTACGATCAATTAAAACAGCCATTTTATTTCCCCTCGCGCACAGCTTGAACAATTTTCTTAGCGGCATCTGCCAAATTGCTGGCAGAGGCGATCGGCAACCCTGATTGTTGCAGGATTTTTTTGCCTAATTCAACATTTGTTCCTTCCAGCCGAACAACCAAGGGAACATGCAAACTAACTTCTCTCGCTGCCGCCACAATGCCTTCGGCAATCACGTCGCAACGCATAATCCCCCCGAAAATATTGACAAGTATCCCTTCCACATTCGGATCTGATAAAATCAGTTTAAAGGCTGTTGTCACCCGTTCCTTAGTAGCACCACCACCGACATCCAGGAAATTGGCAGGTGTACCGCCAAAAAGCTTAATGATATCCATAGTAGCCATGGCAAGGCCAGCCCCATTGACCATGCAGCCAATGTTTCCTTCTAATTTGACATAATTCAAACTATGTTTTGTTGCCAATAATTCTGCAGGGTCCTCTTCGTTTTCGTCCCGCAACGCTTCAATAGCCGGATGGCGAAAAAGGGCATTATCATCAAAATTAATCTTGGCGTCCAAAGCGATTAACTGACCGTCACCCGTCACAACCAAGGGGTTAATTTCTATAACACTGGCATCTAATGCAATAAAAGCCTGGTAAAGTGAGCTGATAAAGCCAACAGCCGCATTCACCTGGGCACCCTTGAGCTGTAACCCAAAAGCCAATTGACGGGCATGATGCGGCATTAACCCAGTTACAGGATCAATAACGACCTTCAGAATTTTTTCAGGATGGCTGGCGGCCACTTCCTCAATTTCCGTGCCCCCCTCCACAGATGCCATACAAACAACCCGTGATGTATCACGGTCTACCAACATACTTAAATAAAGTTCCCGTTTAATATCACAGCCCTGCTCAATATAAACGCGCTTCACCACCCGTCCCTTTGGGCCGGTTTGTTTGGTAACCAGCGTCATACCCAACATTTGCGCGGCCAATTTTTGCGCTTCATCCGCTGATTTGGCAAGCTTCACCCCACCAGCCTTGCCGCGTCCGCCCGCATGGATTTGCGCCTTCACTACCCATAATTTGCCGCCGATTTCCGCAACAGCGCTTTTAGCCTCAGTCGGCGTATAGACAACCTTGCCCTTGGGAACAGTGACGCCGTAAGTCTTAACCAGCTCTTTAGCCTGATATTCATGAATATTCATCGTATTTTCCTAAGGTATTCCATTTGCAAAAAAGAGACAATTTTTATTATATAAACAACACTATAAGCAGATTAAAATAAGATTACTTGGAAGCGTTTGGGATCATTTTCCGGGCGGCATCGATCAATTGCCGAACAGATATAACGGATTTATCAAACATTTCTTTCTCCGTTTTGTTTAAATCAATTTCGACTATCTTTTCAACCCCATTCGCACCAATTACCGCTGGTACTCCAACATATAAATCTTTTACCCCGTATTCTCCGCTTAAATAGGCAGCACAGGGCAAGACCCGGCGTTTATCCAATAAATACGATTTTGCCATATCAATGGCGGAAGCCGCTGGGGCATAAAAGGCGGAGCCGGTTTTTAAAAGATTAACAATCTCCGCACCGCCATCCCTCGTGCGCTGGACAATGGCCTGCAATTTTTCTTCACTTATCCAACCACGTTTAACCAAATCTGGCAACGGAATGCCAGCAACCGTTGAATACCGAACCAACGGCACCATGCTATCTCCGTGCCCACCCAAGACAAAGCTACTGACATCTTGAACGGAAACCTTCATTTCAGAGGCTAGAAAATACCTGAAGCGGCTACTATCCAAAACGCCTGCCATGCCCACCACCCGCCGCGCTGGAAACCCTGTGGCTTCCCGCATTACCCAGACCATGGCGTCTAAAGGATTAGTCACTACGATCACAAAAGCGTTAGGCGCATGTTGCTTAATGAACCCACCGATATCATGAACGATTTTACAATTTATACTTAAAAGATCATCGCGACTCATCCCAGGTTTGCGCGGGACGCCCGCAGTTACAATAATAACGTCTGATCCTTTCAGGGCGCTATAGTCGTTACTGCCACTGACCTGGACATCGGCCCCAAAAACGGCGTTCGCTTGGGCAAGATCCAAGGCTTTTCCCTGCGGAACACCTTCAACCACATCAATCAGCGTAATATCCCCCAATTCCCCAAGACTTGCGAGTAATCCTAATGTACCGCCGATATTGCCTGCCCCAACTAGGGCAATTTTCTTCCGTGCCATGATCAGTGCCTCTACTTTCTTCATTGAATGATCATTATCATCAATCGATTTACGGTGCTAAGGAGTAGACCTTTTATGACCTTTGGTCAAGATCTGACGCATACTTCGAAAATGATCCGTCGTTCGCAGGATAATCCGCTGAACGCATTTCTTGCAGACGCGATATGGTGCGCCCAAACCCCATATATTGGCCATCTTTATTAGGGTATAAATCAGGAATTTCCACTTCAGCCGTACAAATCAAATAACACTGGTTGTCATATAAAACATCAACGAGGGTTACAAAACGGTGAAGGGAGGGTTGGCGGATATCGGAAAATTGGGGAACATTCAAAAGCAGTACATAGCGAAAATTTTGGGCAATTTCTAAATAATCCGAGGCCCCTAAATTTGCCAGGCATAGTTCTTGAAAATCTGCCCATAAAACCTGGCCTGCTGTCCGTTGCAACATTAGTTGACGTGACTGGAACTTTAAAAGAGTTGGTTTGACCTGGTTGTTTTTGGTCAATTGGTAAAAAATATTTTCCATTTTCTGCTGATTCTCGGGCGTTAACGGTGTTAGATAACGCCAATCAACCGGCAATTTTAGCTGGCGGTAATCAATGGGCCCGGTTAATTCATACACATCCATATGCCGCAAAATAATATCAATGAAGGGCAGAAAATTGTTGCGCTGCAACCCGTTTTTATAAAGATCACGCGGCGCCCAATTGGAGGTTGCGACCACCACAACCCCTTGCTGGAATAATTCCTTAAAAAGCCTTCCTAAGATCATCGCATCAGCAATATTGGCCACGTGGAACTCGTCAAAACATAGCAAGCTTATTTCCGTGGCAATTTGTTGCGCCAACAGGGTTAATAACCCTTCGGTTGTTGGTTTTTGAGGCGATTGCTGTTCCCGTAACAGCCAAAGCTGCTGATGAACTTCCGCCATAAATTGATGAAAATGGCTGCGTTTTTTTCTAAAGATGGGAATGCTCTTAAAAAATAAATCCATCAACATGGATTTCCCTCGACCTACATCTCCGTAAATGTAGATACCGTACTTGCGAGGAGGCAAGGCTTTACGCTTGTCATGAAACAAACGATGCCAAAAATTCTTGAGCACAGGGGGCCTTAATCGATGTTTGGTCAATTCTCTAGCCAATTGATCCAGCTTTTCGATAACGGCCGCCTGGTGGGGTTCAAAGTGCCATTGCCCTTTTGAGCACGCCTCCAGATATTGCTGCATGATAGGGAAAGGTGCCAGGGCAGCCACGAATTTGTGTTCCTTGCCAGCAATAATTAAAGTCGCCGCGCCATCTGCAATTTTTTGATTTCACCGATCGCCTTGGCAGGATTTAGCCCCTTCGGGCAAGTCTTGGTGCAATTCATAATGGTATGGCATCGATACAGTTTGAAGGGGTCTTCCAATTGTTGCAAACGCTCGCCCGTTGCGGTATCCCTGCTATCGGCAATCCACCTATAAGCCTGCAGCAAAACAGCAGGCCCGAGATAGCGATCACCATTCCACCAATAACTTGGACACGCGGTTGAACAACAAAAGCATAAAATACACTCCCATAACCCATCTAGTTTTGCCCGCTCTTCCGGGGTTTGCAACCGTTCGCGGTTGGGGGCAGGTTCATTGGTCTTCAACCAAGGCTGGATCGATTCGTATTGTTTATAAATTCCCTTCAGATCAGGAACCAAATCCTTCACAACCGGCATGTGGGGCAAGGGGTATACTTTGATATCCCCTTTGATCTCATGGATATACTTGGTGCAAGCCAAGGTATTAGTCCCATCAATATTCATGGCACAAGAACCGCATACCCCCTCCCGGCAGGAACGCCGAAAGGTTAAAGTCGGATCAATCTCATTTTTAATTTTGATTAATGCATCCAAAACCATCGGGCCACATTGGTCCAAATCAATTTCATAGGTGTCAAGACTTGGATTTTGCCCTGCTTCTGGATCAAAACGGTAAACTTTTAATTTCTTTGTTTTATTTCCGCCATCAGCCTTAAAAGTTTTGCCCGGTTGAATTTTGGAATTAGCCGGTAGATTAAATTGTGCCATAGCAGACCCCCTAATAAACGCGTGCTTTGGGCGGGAAGGATGAAACGTCTTTACTTAAGGGCTGCAAATGGACAGGCCGGAAATCAACCGTGGGTCTACCCTTTTCTGTCAGCCAGATGATACTGTGCTTGAGCCATTGGTCATCATTGCGCTGCGGATAATCCTCACGCGCATGTGCTCCGCGGCTTTCCTTGCGTTGCGCGGCCGAATGAATGGTGGCCATGGCCTGATACAGCAAATTGTCTAACTCAAGCATCTCCACCAAATCGCTGTTCCAAATTAATGACCGGTCATGCAGCACCAGGTCATGACGCTTTTCCCAAGCCTCATTCATAGCTTTTAAACCATTTTGTAAAATATCGCCGCTGCGGAAAACGCCGCAATCATTTTGCATAATCCGCTGCATTTCGAGCCTTAAAGCAGCAGGCAAGGTTTTCCCCTTGGCCTGCCTAAAATAATCCAATCGGCTTAAAGATAAATCTTGTGCATCTTTTGGCGGCTCAGGATGGGGAGAGTTCGGCTTAATCAATTCGGCACAACGCTTAGCAGCTGCCCGACCAAAAACCACTAAATCAAGCAATGAATTCGACCCCAGTCGGTTGGCCCCATGGACGGAAACGCAAGCCGCCTCGCCGATAGCCATCAACCCAGGCACCACATGATCGGGATTGCCATTTTTTAAGGTGACAACCTCTGTCCGATAATTGGTAGGCACACCGCCCATATTATAGTGACAGGTTGGGATAACAGGAATCGGTTGACGGGTTACATCAACGCCTGCAAAAATACGGGCGGTTTCCGCAATGCCGGGTAATTTTTCATGGATCATCTTGGGATCTAGATGTTCTAAATGCAGGTAAATATGATCCTTTAATTTGCCCACACCGCGTCCCTCGCGAATTTCGATGGTCATGGAACGGCTGACCACGTCACGCGATGCTAAATCCTTGGCCGCTGGCGCGTAACGCTCCATAAAACGTTCGCCCACGGAATTGGTCAAATATCCGCCCTCACCCCTGACCCCTTCAGTGATTAAGCACCCCGCACCATAAATACCAGTTGGATGAAACTGGACAAACTCCATATCCTGCAAAGGTAATCCCGCTCGCAAAACCATCGCATTGCCATCACCCGTACAGGTGTGGGCAGAGGTACAGGAAAAATAAGCTCGCCCATATCCACCAGTTGCCAAGATAACCATATGAGAGTGGAAACGGTGGATGGTACCGTCATCTAAATTCCAAGCCACCACCCCACGGCAAGTCCCTTGCGCGTCAAAAATCAAATCCAAAACAAAATATTCAATAAAAAATTCGGCAGAATGCCTAAGGGCTTGCTGATATAGGGTGTGCAGAATGGCATGTCCCGTACGATCCGCTGCGGCACAGGTGCGCTGGGCAATTCCTTTGCCATATTCCGTAGTCATCCCCCCAAAAGGTCTTTGGTAAATTTTCCCCTCCGCCGTCCTGCTAAACGGCACACCGTAATGCTCAAGTTCGATAATGGCTGGCGCCGCTTCACGCACCATAAACTCAATGGCATCTTGATCACCCAACCAATCCGAACCTTTAATTGTATCATACATATGCCAGCGCCAATCATCAGCGCCCATATTACCTAAAGCTGCACTGATCCCCCCTTGGGCAGCTACCGTATGGCTGCGGGTTGGGAACACCTTGCTGATACAGGCTGTTTTCAATCCTTGTTCGGCCAACCCGAAAGTCGCCCGCAGCCCTGCCCCCCCCGCACCCACCACCACAACATCGTGATAATGGTCAACTACAGCATAGGCTTTTCCAGTGATGTTTGGTTTAGCAACAAAAGGCTGCTCAGCCATTTTAGCCCCTTAATACAATGAGAAGAACGGAAACAATCGATAACACAGCAACCCCAACACAAATAAATTTACAAAATATCAGCCAAAATACCCGCCAACCCAAATGGGGCACATAATCTTCCACAACCACCTGGATCCCCAAATATCCATGATAAAATAGGCTGACTAAAAACAAAATCATTAAGGTTGCTGTCCAAGGTGTGCGTAGCCATAAGATGAAATGTTGATAATCCGCATTTATATGCAACAACAGGCTGATTACAAACCACAAACTTAAAGGAATCAAGGCGATAGCCGTTAGACGTTGCTTCCACCAATGGGAAACCGCTTCACCTGAATGGGGTTCTTGATGCAGGTCCTTCATAATATCCCTTTTAAAGAAAAACGGCAACCCATGTCATGATTGTCAAAATAAAAGCCGCGGCAATGGCAAGCCAGCCGCTGCGGTACGTACTATGCAGGCTGTATCCGCGCCCCATATCCCAAAATAGATGCCGGACACCATTGGCAAAGTGAAAGTAAAAGGCAAAACTCCACCCCATTAATGCGATCAACCCGATCCAAGAAGCTAAAAACCCCTGGGCGGTTTGATACGCTGCCTCCCCCAACGCGGCAGAACACAGCCAATAAACCAAAAGCAAGGAGCCTATAACCAAGGAAATCCCTGTCATACGGTGCAGAATTGACATAACCGAGGTCAACTGCCAGCGGTAAATGTGTAAATGGGGTGATAGGGGTCTTGGCATGTTATCGCTCACCATAAAAGCAAAATAAGCCAGTAATTTGGCCATAATGGTTTAGCGCGCCCGTCAAATAGTGTCAATTGGAATAAGCAATCAGGCTTCCAAACCCCGCCTGTCATAAAGAAAAAGGACAGATATTCCTGTCCTTTTAAAGACGTGATGCAACAATCTTTCAGACAATCAATTAATCATCAGCCAATTATTAATGGGCCAATAAAATAGGCAAAGAGGCGATTTGCAGCATCTCGCGGGTGGCACCACCCCAAATAAACTGCCGCAACCTGCTGTGGCCGTACGCCCCCATCACCAACATAGTACCGCCAACCAGTCCAGCTTCTTCCAACAAGGCACTGCCTATAGCCCGACTGCCCGGATCAAAATTCTTCACCGTGGTTTTGACCTTATGTGCGGATAACCATTTGACCAATCGATTGCCCCCCATTTCCGCATGGGCAGTCCCATTTAAGATGGTCACCAGGGCTGATTTTTGAAGAAAGGGTAAAGCCCCCGTCACGGCACGCACCGCCTGCACACTGCCATTCCAGGCAATAACCGGGTTGGCAGTCATATCAGCATTCTTTGCTTCCGCTTTCACGGGTGGAACCATTAAGGAAGGATGGCCAGTTTCGAATAAAATGGCATCTATCCCGCCATTACCCATACTGGCATTATTACTGCCGGGGCGACTGAAAATGGTAATATCGGCAAAGCGACCCGCCAAAGCCCAAACATTGGCCTCAGCCCCCTGGACTACCTGGAAAGAAATTTTGATTTGTTGACTATTTTCAGTAACGATTTTTTCTGCAGTAGCCTTGGCTTTTTTTGCCCGTTCGTCGGCTGATTGCAAAACAGATGTAACCATTTGTTCAATGGCTAAGCCGGACATGCCGTCCGCGATAATCGGCATTATTTCCCTGCTATCCGGTTTTACATGTAAAATATCAAGTTGTGCCTGAAAATTTTTGGCCTGCTGCACCGCTTGCCGCAGGGTTGGCACATCTTGTTCTTCGCCGGTAATTAAAGCTAGAATCGATTTAATTGTCATGTCTTCCCCCATTTTTAAGGACGTGTATATAGGTTTTATTTTGCCACCATTACCCAATTGTCGCTCGTGGCTGACATTTTTACCTATCCTCATTACGTACTGTACGCCGAGTTTTAGGAAAATCAACCATTCATCTATAACCATCCTATTTTTTCGGGGATGTGATCTTCTTAGCTTTTCCTAAAATATTCTTATTTTCTTGGATCAAAGGGGTTTGCTTTAATAATTTTTCTGCGGTTTGGACAATGTTTAAGGCTGCCCCCCGCCTTAAATTATCGGCAGCAATCCAAAATACTACCTGATTCCCTGATACGCGGATGCGGCTGATAAAAACCGCTTCTTCGCCTGCCGTTTCAACCGGTGTGACATACCCCTCTGCACGCCGATGGTCAACCACGGAAATACCCGGCGATTGTTCCAACAATTTTTTGACTTCCGCTAACGAAAAAGATCGGGGCAAGGTCAAGTGAATAGTCGCCGCATAGCCAATAAAGATTGGTACCTGAACACAAGTTACCGATAATGGCAGGGATGAGCTGAAAACTTGCTGAAGCTGATCCAGGGTATTTACCTCTTCTTCCGTCCCCCCTTCTTTCGTAAATTCACCAATATGGGGGATAAGATTGAAGGCAATCTGTTTGGTAAAATGCCGCTTTTGCATGATAGCATTCATGTAAATAGCACGGGTTTGGGTAAATAACTCATCCATGGCTTCCCGCCCGCCCCCAGAAACAGCCTGAAGCAAGGTAACCACAGCCTGCGCTATCCCACCATTTTTCATAAAAGGCTGTAATACTAATGCCAACATGATAGCCCCAGGATTTGGGGTCAGGAAGACCGGCGTTTGATGGTTGACAAGAAGGGAACCATTAACCTCTGGTATCACATATAAACTATTAGCGGGCGCGGGTGTTGCATCTGCAAGAGCAATGACGCGGCAATTAGCGGCCAAAGCTTTACCCATATATTTCTGGCTAATAGCTGCAGGGGTGCAAAAAATCACCAATGCTGCCTTTTGGAAATCAAAATTTTCCAATCCTTGAATTTTAAGGATTTTTTCCTCGCCATAAGAAATTTCTTGACCAATGGAATTGGAAGAAGCCAAGGCAATAATTTGGCTTGAGGGAAAATTACGTTCCGCAAACATGCCAAGAACTTCTTTGCCGATGGTACCGGTTGCCCCTGCAATAACGATATTTAGTAGATTGGTCATCGATTAAAAAACCTGTGAAAATTAAAAATAGGTGGCTAAAAATAACAGTGGCCGGGCTTTTTAAGGCGCGGCCATCGTGTTATCAAGGATCCGTAAAAAAATTACTTCAACTTCAACAATTTTTTTGCCTCGGCCATAATGGTGCGGCATTCTGCCTCATCTTTTTCGACCGTTAACTCATCATTGGCATCGCGCAACATCTGTTGCACCATTTTGGTCACATTCGCATCTTTTTGATTAGTCATAGCGGTCTGCACTTGCTTGATATCACTGGCACAATCAGCCGTTTGCGCCTGGCCCGATGTGGCAAAACCAAGGAAAGCTAAAATAAAGAAGGCTTTTCTCAAAAAATCGACTCGCATCTTTTTTCTCCTATAATTCTCGTTGAACTGATTGCCTGAAGCTTTCAGCTATGCTGCTCTATGCCAGGGCTTTCACGATATTTTCACAAACCTTTTTGGCGTCACCAAACAACATGAGCGTATTATCGCGGAAAAATAAGGGATTTTCAACACCTGCATATCCAGATGCCATCGACCGTTTAACAAAAAGTACGGTTTTGGCCTTTTCAACCTCTAAAATTGGCATCCCGTAAATGGGACTGGTGCGGTCGGTTTTGGCGGAGGGATTAGTGACATCATTGGCACCTATAACGAAAGCCACATCAGCAGTTGCCAATTCGGGGTTAATGTCATCCAATTCAAAAACTTCGTCATAAGGAACATTGGCTTCCGCCAGTAACACATTCATATGTCCTGGCATGCGGCCAGCAACCGGGTGGATGGCATAAGCCACCCGCACCCCTTCTTTTTTCAATAGATCGACCATTTCCCTTAAAATATGTTGGGCCTGCGCGACCGCCATCCCATAACCCGGTACGATAATGACCAAACGGGCATTTTTCATAATGAAAGCGGCATCTTCGGCACTGCCGGTTTTGATGGGTTTATCTGGCCCTTTGGGGCCTGTAGCGCCGGGAGCCGCAGCCCCGCCAAACCCACCCAATATCACCTTGATAATGGAGCGGTTCATACCCTTGCACATAATATAGCTTAGGATAGCACCGGAGGCGCCAACCAAAGCGCCGGTAATGATAAGAAGATAATTGTTTAAGGTGAAGCCGATGCCGCAAGCCGCCCACCCGGAATAGGAATTCAGCATCGACACAATGACCGGCATATCGGCCCCACCAATCGGTAAGATCAGCAAAAAGCCAAACAGAATGGCAATGATGGCTAATGCCCATAGAAGAATATCCGATTGTTCACGCACCAGGAAGACGATTAAGGCAGCTGTCCCCACCAGTAAAAGGGCGTTTAAAAGATGTTGTCCGCGGAAAACCAACGGTGAGCCGCCGACAATTCCCTGCAATTTACCAAAAGCCACTAGCGAACCTGAAAAGGTGATGGCGCCAATCGCCAGGCCAAGGGCCAATTCGATCAAACTGCCGGTCTTAATCATCAGCGCGTATTGAGGCTCATAATAGGGTCCTTTGACTATGTCGAAAACCTCCCTATGACCCGTGACGATTTTAACAGCAATCCCATAATATTCAGGGGCATAAAAAGCAGCCAAAGCCACAAAAACCGCGGCCAACCCTACCAAACTGTGGAAGGCGGCGACCAATTGCGGTAAAGCAGTCATTTGCAAGCGCCAGGCAATAAAAGTGCCGATGGCTCCGCCAGCCAGAATAGCAGAGGCCGCTACAATAATATTGATATCAGGGATGATGAAAATGGTGGTGGCAATGGCCAGTACCATCCCGATCATCCCAAATAGATTGCCCCATTTGGAAGAGCTTGGCGCTGACAACCCGCGCAAGGTGAAAATAAATAAAACACCCGCCAACAGATACAGCAATCCAGATTGGGTTGGGTTCATGATTTCTTCCTGCTGATGTTCGATTTAGAGCGAAATTTGGACAACATACGGGCAGTAATGACAAATCCCCCGAATATGTTGACGGAAGCCAGCATAATCGCTATGAAACCGGCAATTTGCGTGAAAAGCGGGGCAGAGTCGCTAACGGCCAGTAACGCCCCTACAATAATAACCGATGACACGGCATTCGTTACCGCCATCAGCGGCGAGTGCAGCGCGGGCGTTACCCGCCAAACCACATAATAGCCAACAAAACAAGCCAAGGCAAAAACGGTCAGCGCCATGACCAGATTATGGTCTTGGCTGCCCCCGCTTGCCTGTTGCCAGATGATTTGCTTCGCTTGTTCGGCCAGGTTTTTGATATCTGCATTCAACTGATCTGCCTGACCGGTCAGTTTTCTTGCATTTTCGATCCATTCATTCGGGGTCATTTTTTCACCTGAAAAGCAGGGTTGATTATTTGGCCGTCACGAGTTAAAGCAGTTGCCTTAATAATATCATCATCCCAAGGAATCTGAACTAAACGGTCGCTTTTATTAAACAACAATAAGAAAAACTGATAGATATTATTCGCATATTGGCTTGATGCAACCTCAGCCAGGCGTGACGGCAAATTCCTGTAGCCAATAATTTTGACCCCTCGATGGATCACGATTTCTCCAACTCTACTTAATTCGCAATTCCCCCCCTGCTCCACCGCCAAATCGACAATCACACTGCCATATTTCATGGTTTCAACCATCGCTTTGGTAATTAATTTGGGCGCTGGCCGACCGGGGATTTGGGCGGTCGTGATCACTATGTCTTGCTTTTTGATTGTTTCCGCAATCAAGGCTGCCTGTTTTTCCAGGTAAGCTTGGCTCATTTGTTTAGCATAACCCGCCGCTGACTCAGCGGCCTTGAACTCCTCATCCATCACGGCAACAAAGCTGGCCCCTAAACTTTCCACTTGTTCCTTAGCTGCTGGCCTAACGTCGGTTGCTGAAACAATCGCGCCTAAACGCCTGGCTGTTGCAATCGCCTGCAAACCAGCAACTCCCGCACCCATAACCATCAGTCTGGCTGGTGCTATCGTGCCCGCTGCCGTCATCATCATAGGGAAACTGCGGCCATAGGCAGCGGCTGCTTCCAAAACCGCCTTGTATCCAGCTAAATTGGCTTGTGATGACAACACATCCATGGATTGGGCACGGGTTGTCCGCGGCAATAATTCTAGGGAAAAACTGGTGATCTTTCTAGCCTCATAAAAGGGAAAAGAAGCTGCTTGCGTATAAGGCGATAACAGTCCAATGACAATAGCTTGATCTTTGAGCAAACTGATTTGGTTAACCTGTTCGGACAGGTTGACAAAAGGCTGCTGGACCTTGAATAAAATATCTATTTGCGATAAAATCGCTGCTGCCTCGGGTTGGATAACGGCCCCCGCTTTAACAAACATATCATCGGTGAAAGAGGCGTTTAAGCCCGCCCCGCTTTCAATCCATACATCAACCCCCAAGGCCTTTAATTTGCGGACTGTGTCCGGACTGACGGCAACGCGATTTTCATCAAGGGCTTTTTCTGTAATAACACCAATTTTAACCACGGTTGACATCCTATCGTTGTACTCGTCTTGTCACAACTTCTTTAGCATGATTTCCAATCTTGACCGAATTGCGTTTGAAGTCAACTGTCCCCCAACCGCTGGTAGTGACTCAATTTGAAAGGTTAGCTTGGCGATTGATCCTATGAAATCTGTGTTTTGCTAGCATATGAAAGAATGACTATGCTGAAAGATAGTTAAATGACCAGGAGCAGTACGCACGATCTATGTGGTAGCCTCACATAATCTTTAAACTGGGTCACCCTTTTTGATCTCTAAATTTTGGCCATATAAAAGAAAAGGGTACTAAAAAAGCAGAAAAAATCTGTAATATAAGCCTAAAAATATGGCTATATTTTCCCCTACTGCGATACTTCCCCGCCTTTCACGCCATAAAATACCACCCACACCACAAAATCAGGCGTAAATTCGCTAAAGTTGTGTTTCGCCCCTGCAGGCACGAACAGTACATCGTTTGGCGCAAACGGAAAATGCTTATCCTCTATAATTATTAGGCCGGTACCGCTGACAATGATATACAATTCATCTTGTTCATGAGGCGTTTGATAATCAAACTCTTTCGGGGCAAAAATTTCGACGGTCATCGTGCCGTGCGACATAACTTTTGCGTCCCATACACCGAGTTTCCATTTTTCGGTTGCGGGCAATGGCAATTTTGCTAAGGCATCAGCGATAGTAATTTTCATGATTTGTAACCTATAGAGTGGTGAAGAAATTAAAAGACTTTGTGATGTAGCTTAACGTACAAAATTTATCACGGCTATATTAAAATTAGGGGCTGTACTAGATAAAGTTAAGATTTGATCCAGTTGAGCAGGAGTCTGATCTGCTGTCTGGGTGAACCATAGTTAAACCTAAACTCACATTCTTTTAGAAACAAGGGGAAGTTTTTGCGGGGTATGCCATTGTATTTTCGCAAGATCCGCTTTGCCTGGTTCCAGAAGTTCTCAATTCCGTTGATATGATTGTGACCATCAACAAAGTCAAGAGAGTGATTGATACGAAAATGCCTAAACCCCGATACATCCAGGACATTATAGGAACGATACCCATCGGTATAGACAACGCTATCAGGCCTGATCTTGTTCACCATAATAGCTTTCAGGGTTTTACTTGATGTGTCTGGCACGGGCACAGCATACACCTTACCGCCACGTTTGAGCAGGCCAAAGACTGGCACTTTGCCAGCCGCCCCACGACCGCGTTTACCCTTCCTAACCCCACCGAAGTAACTCTCATCAACTTCAATCTTCCCATCAAATGGCACGTCATCCGCAATTTTCTTAGCAATAATCTCACGTAACTTATGGTAAAAAAGAGCAGCTGTATTTGGATGGACACCAATCACGTCCGCAGCCAAACGTGCCGTCACTTCCATCACAAAATATTCAATCAGTTTCCTCCGATGATTTACCCTTATACGACAATGTCTTAGTCCCATATTTCTATCCTAGATATTTCTTTTATCTAGTACAGCCCCTAAAATTTATGCCTCAAATAATTCAAACTGAGTCACTATCCAACCGCTGGTCGCATAGGCCTTATGAACCCAAGTTTTTTAGTTACAATAAGGGAGCAAATAAGCGGATAATACCGGCGCCGAATTCCCTGATTTTACTCACCCGCCTGACCCCTACTTTGCAGTATTTAATTAAGGAGGCGATATAGGCTTCAACCCCAGAAATCCCCGCTTGACTATAAAGAAAGCAAACCGCTTCATAATTAAAAAACAAGCTGCGGGGATCCATATTGGCTGAACCTGCCACGGCTAATTCCTGATCTATGATCAGGGCTTTAGCGTGCATCATAACGCCGTGATGAAGCAAAACCGTCCCCCCCACCTTTTGGATATCCCGCAGAAAGCTTCCCCGCGCCACATCCGCCACCCAGTGGTTTGATTTTTTAGGCACAATAACACGTACATCGACACCGCGGTGGATAGCCACCGTCCAAGCCTGCATTAACCCCTCGTCCGGAATAAAATAGGGAGATAGGATCCATATCCGCTCCGTTGCTGTGTAGCTGGCCATCAAAATGGTTGTGTAAAAAGGATCTTCGGGGATATCGGGACCAGATGGAATAATTTGCAATATTTCTTGGCCTGGTTTCACTGTCCTTTTTGGCTCAATTGGCTTCGACAGTTGATCAACACTAGCAAAATTCCAATCCTTCCGGAAAATTTCTTGGTAAACCCTGGCCCCCTCTCCTTGAATCGTGAAAGTTAGATCTTTCCAACGTTTACTAGAAGGTCGCCCTCCCATATACTCCTCCGTAAAGTTGGCGCCACCCGCCCAAACCTCCATACCGTCCCCTACCACCAATTTGCGATGGTTGCGAAGATGGGCATTACCTGGAAATTTCAAATAAGCACGTATTGAACGGAATAATAAAGGCATAAAATAAGCAACTTTCCCTCCTGCATCTAGGAAGGGCTTGAGAGATCGCCAAGCGACATGACGGCAACCAAAACTATCTAAAAGCAACCTCACATCCAATCCTTGTTTAGCTTTTTTCTCTAACCGTTCGAGCAAATCCTTACCCACCTTATCTAATCTTAAGATAAAGATTGCCAAATGGATGGAATATTGGGCCCGGTCAATTAATTCGATCAGGGCTTGGTAGGATTGTTGGCCATCCGTATGAAATTGGATTTGATTGTTGCTTGTTGCGCCCGGTAAGCCGTAGGAACGTAAAAAACGATCGGCTGGTTTGGCAGAAATGCTGGGTAATTCCGCAAATTTCCCTAACAAGATTCTTTCTTTCTTTTTGGCCATTTGCCGTATTTTTCGGCCACCAAATAAAATATAGAGGGGGATGCCTATATAGGGGACCAGGACAATAGCCAGCAACCACGCCACAGTGCTGGCAGGGGGGCGGCGCTGGTGCAGCATATGGGAAAGGATGAAAACAGCAAAAATACTGCCAATTATCCACCCTAAATAGGGGAAAAGAAATGTTTCCCAAAAAACCAAAATTACCTGCCCCAAATTGAAATAGGATATTTAAAATTTACCAAGCGACCTGCGCATATAAAGGAAAATGATCGGAAGCTTTTTTGGTGATTTCATCTTTTAAAGCACCTTGTTTAAGTAATTCAATGTTAGCAGACATAAACATCCGGTCGAGCCTTACAACCGGCAAGCGAGTTGGAAAAGTCAATTCATGGATTTGCTTAGGCAACAGGCTAGTGATTTGACTGGAAGCTTCGGTATGTTGCAGCCATTGATTGAAATCCCCCATCACAATCGTCCGCTTTGATTGGTTATGGCGGACCAAATCGGCAATTTTTTTCATTTGTTGGTAACGTTCCCAAGGGGTTAGCCCCAAATGCACAACCATGACCTGCAGTTCACCAGCATTTGTTTCCAAAATAGCTTGGATGGCCCCGCGTGGCGCATACCCGGCAATCGTCAGATTAATGCAGGCATAGCTTTTAACGGGATATTTCGTAATCAACGCGTTGCCAAAACAGGCATTCTCATGGTCCCGAACCAGTCCAGGAACCATCTCATAACCCGTGGCTGCGCGTAAAAAATCAAACTGGTTGATCCGTTGCCCTTTACCGTGATACCACCCAACCTCCTGCAACCCGATAATATCAGCATCCAATGTCTTCAAAACTTTAGCAATCCGTTTCGGCGCAAATTCACCATCCACCCCAAGCGAGCGGTGAATATTATAAGTTGCCAAGCGCAAGGAGGAAGAATTTTTCATTATTTCATCCAAAGAATTGTTTTTTATTCACCCTAACGGGAAAAGGTTAATAATCTGTATCTTCCGTTGCTGAATAAGAATAACAAATATTCCAGGGAAATGCCAATTTTTTACCAGACTTTATTTTTTTGCCTGGTGATTATCGATTGCTTTACTTGCATCTAGATGCATTGCATAAATTTTTTCTACGGGCTCAATCGTTTCCCATCTTCCCTTGAAACCCGCGGGGATCACAAAGGCCTGCCCTGCTTGAAAAACCTGTTGGTTGCCGTCGGTATCTGTCAATAGGACCTTGCCCTTCAGTAAAAAACATAACTCATTTTCATCATATTGAACTTGCCAGCAACCGATTGTTGAATGCCAAATACCGCAGAAAAACTGTTCATGGGCATCGGTGAATTGATTCCAAGAAGTGGTGACTGGTTTCCCGTGGATAATTTTTTTAGGGACAGCAATTTCCCCTGGTCGACCGTTGGTTGAAAGGGAGAAAGGTTGGGGAATCGACTGTTGCTTTTTCATGAGATATGGCCTTCCTATAACCAACCGGCTTTGCGGAAACGGTAAAACATATAACTACAAATGCTAATGATAGCCCCCGTAACGGTAAAATATCCGTACCGCCACCTCAATTCCGGCATAAAATCAAAATTCATTCCATAAATGCCGCAAATGGCGGTCGGTACGGCTAAAATAGCCGCCCAGCCCGCTAATTTCTTGGTCACTTCGTTTTGTTGGACGCTGGTTAACAGCAAGTGCGCTTCCAAGGCTGATGTTAATAATTCCCGCATCGAATCAATACTTTCAAGCAACCGGATGACATGGTCCTGCACATCGCGAAAATACGCATGCGTATCCCGGTCAATCAAAGTGATATCAAAGCGCAGCAACCGGTTAATCATTTCTGTTAGGGGAGAAATAATCCGCTTTAATGCCATGAGGTCGCGTTTAAGGCCGTATATATCCTCAACGGTTGTAGAATCGAACGGTTTCTTGAAAACGTCGTCTTCCAGATCCTCCACTTTATCTTTGATATTGCTGACGATCGGCATATAATGGTCAACGATAAAATCCATTAGGGAATAAAGGACAAAATCAGGACCTTTCCTAAGCATATGCGGTTGGTTTTCACATCTGGCCCTTACCTCGGAATAACCCGATGAGGCCCCGTGCCGCACCGTCACAATATAACCGTTTCCCATGAAAACATGGGTTTCCCCAAATTCAATCGGGTTATCAGCACTTTTCTGGGCGGTATGCAACACCACGAACAGAGAACTGCCATAGAGTTCGATTTTAGGCCGCTGATGGGCAACACGGGCATCTTCAACTGCTAATTCATGCAGCCCGAACAGCCGTTGCACTTTGTCTAAAAGCTCGGCATCCGGTTCATGTAAGCCAATCCAAACAAAACGGTCTTTCCCCCATTTTAACTGGGTGACCTGCTCCAACGTGACATCAGTGACACGAATACCATTCTCATAAACAGCAAAGCCAGCAATTGAACTCATTCCTGTTTTCCCCTCATTCGTTCCGGGAGATGTAGGGCACAGCAATACCCCGAACTTCCCGCTCTCCTATCCCTGCCAATATTATTGATCCTTTTGGGCCATAGGATTGATCCTTTGACCATTCAATCTATCCAACGGTTATGAATCTATTGGCCTATTTATACGCCGATGATCCAGCTGAAACAACCTTTTTCGATAATGACTTTTTGGAATGCTAAGTCCCTCGGAATCCAAGGGCCAGGAGATACAATTCAGAAGAATCGGGTCGGCTGGCAGGGGGTTTGACATGACGGACTTGGGAAAAATCACGTTTTAATTTCATCAACAATTCTTGCTGGGCCCCCCCCTGGCGTAACTTCACCAAAAAAGTGCCGTTGGGAGCCAACATCAGATGAGCGAATTCATAGGAAACATCTGCCAACGCCATAATTCGCAAATGATCGGTGTTGATATGACCGGTAGTATTAGGGGCCATATCACTTAATACTACCTGCACTTTACTACCAACCCTTTTCTGCAGTTTTTCCGCCGCATCGGCCAAGCTGAAATCCATTTGGATGAATTCTGCCCCTTCAATTGGCGGCATATCAAGGATATCCACCGCAATAACCTTGCACCCCCGCTCCACCGCAATTTGTGTCCAGCCGCCCGGAGCAGCTCCTAAATCGATAACCTTTTGTCCGGGTTTCAAGAAATGATATTGATCGTCCAGTTGCACCAATTTAAAGGCTGCCCGGGAACGGTACCCCACTTTCTGGGCTTCATGGACATAGGGGTCATTCAATTGGCGTTGCAGCCAGCGGGCAGAAGAGATGCTGCGCCCCGTTGTTTTTTTGACACGAACCGCCAAAAACCGTGAGCTTGATTTTAAGCCTTTAACCATTCCGTTTTCTCATCACATTTTCTTTACTGATCGCTGAAATTCAATTGGATTGTTATTGTGAGGGTGCTGCTGTTTCTAGCAATCCTGCCTGATTTCTCTCAAATAAAAATCCTGCATCTCTCAAAACCAGTACCCTGATCTTTCCTTATGTTTCTTTCAATAATTCTTCAATTTTTTTGCGGACGGCAGCACTGGCAGGGCTTGTTAAAGCAGACCAGCTTGCCCGTACATGCCCATGACGGTCAAATAGAAATTTATGGAAATTCCACTTCGGGCAACCTTTCTTTCCCAATTGTTGATATAACCATTGATAGAGTAAATGCGCGTGCTGGCCGGTCACTTCTTGTTTGGTCGTAACGGGGAAGCTTATATGAAAATTAGTTTGACAAAAACTAGCCACATGCTGATTAGAGTCCGGTTCTTGACCAGCAAAATCATTCGAAGGAATGCCTAATATCAAAAAACCTTGCCGTTGGTATTGTTGCCATAATTGCTCAAGCTTTTCATAATGTGGGGTAAAACCACAATTTGATGCCGTATTAACGACTAACACAACCTGGCTTGCCAGATCTTTTAAACGCAAAATCGATCCGTCCAGCAGGGGAAAGGTGAAATCCTGCAGACCAGAGATTTTGCTATCCAACGGTAAAGCTGGTGGTACAACCATACCAGTTACTAATTTGAAACTATCCCATAATTTTTTACCGACCATAACGCTCTTCTTCCCAAGGATTGCCGTGGTTATGATAACCGCGGACTTCCCAATAACCTGGTTTATCCTGATCGCTTAATTCAACGCTTTTTAGCCATTTGGCACTTTTCCAAAAATATAGTTTAGGCACCACCACCCGCACCGGCCCACCATGTTCGCGTGAGATAGGCTTGCCTTCCCATGCCAATGCAAGCAACGCATCTTCCGCCGCAAATTCTTCTAAAGTTAAATTGGTAGTGTAGCCATCGTGGCTATGGCAGATAACAAATTTGGCCTGGTCCAACGGTTCAACAGCTTCCAGAACAGCGCGGGTTGAAACTCCTTGCCAATGATTATCAAAACGAGACCAAGCCGTAACACAGTGAATATCAGAAGTAAAATCCTGAATGGCGAATTGACTAAATTGCTGCCAATTCCAAGTGGTCGGTTTCTTCACCAACCCATCAATCCGCAATTGCCAGGTTTCCATTGAAATATCAGGCTGAATGCCAAGGTCAAGCACTGGCCAGTTCTTCACTTCCCGCTGCCCGGGGGGCAAACGGTCTTGCTTAGGATTACCGGATTTGCCAGTGATCAGTCTTTTTTCTTTTGCCCATTGCTGTTTACTGTCAATCAATTTTTGTTTGATTTTTCCCCATGTTCCTTCGGGAGATTGCTCTTGTGTCATCACCGCACCTAGAAAATTTATTAGATAGAAAAATTTTTGCCCTTCTATTCTACCGGATAATTTGGATTTGCCATAATTAATTTTAGGCAGGGGCAGATGATGTGGTATTTTGGCTTACTTCATTGAAAACAAAAAATACCTTCGCTTTTTGATAATGCTGCCAAATATTCATCATCACTTCACCGCGGATATTGCTGATGCCATTTTGCGGATCACCAATCCAAAACTGCACCATCATCTGCACCCCTTTTTCCCCAAAATCGGTTATCAAGCAATCTGGTTTTGGCACTTGCAAGATACGGCGATTGGCGGCCGCGGCAATTGCCAATTCCTTGGCCTGCATAAGATCTGATTTTCCTGAAACGAGAAAAGGGATCTCCACCCGCAAGCGGTCATCCGTAAAAGTCCAATTAATCACGGGGCGGGTGATCAAATCTTCGTTCGGAATTAATATTTCTTTACCCGAATTGGTGCGTACCGCCACATAGCGGCCAGCCAAAGCCGTAATGGTACCAAAATTATTGCCAACCTCAATGACATCGCCTGGCTTTATGGATTTATCCATCAATAAAATCAGCCCGCTGATCAAATTGGCAAAAACCCGCTGCAACCCAAAACCGATCCCCACCCCGATCGCTCCTGAAAAAACCGTCAAGGCCGTTAGATTGATCCCCAATCCGCCAATGACGATTAAAAGCGCAACCGCATAGAAAACCACCCGCAAGATTTTGACAAGCAATACTTGGGCGGACGGAGAAATAGCATGGGCCGAACGTAAGCGACGTTCGATTATTTCCATGCACAAACTAGTGATACCCAAGGCAACGATCAACCAAACAATTGCTTTAACCACAAATAATAGGGAAAAATTAAGATTGCCGGGATTAAAAGAAATGCTTTCCAGAAAATCCGATATAGGCTGTAAAATTCCTGAAAATTGGAACAAAAATAGAAAGAAAATAATAAAAAGAAGTAACCGCGGAACCCAGCGTTGTGGTGCCATTTCCTTGACTAATCGATGAAGCAACCACCAACCAGCAATAATCGATGCCAGGAATAAGATACGGCTGGAAAAATCTGAAAAAATAACAAGAGGAAGGGCAAGGAAAAGGTCGATGATCAACAGCGAAGACCATGAAAACCAAAAAGGATGCTGCCGGATGGCTTGCCAGAAAAACTTTTTAAAAGATTGGGAGTTTGCTGTTTGTAGCCGACGATCGCTGAGGTTTTTGACATAATTCTGGCCTACAAAAGCAATCAATCCAAAGACTGCAATCAATGCCAACTGGGCCAGATTGGTCCAATAACTAAAAAATAACTCGGCCCCTAGGCGGAATTGGCCAAAAAACTGCAAGAAAAATTCCCTTAGATCGGCAATAGTTAAAATTTTTGTCCCCTTAAGTTCAATGATTGCTGATTAATCTAGCCAACCATTGCTTCATATACATCATTCCTTTTATGATATGAAAGACTATACTTCATTCGTCAAGAGTGACGACGATTGCTATCCCAAGCAAATTTTTGGTTATTTATGAGGATATTCCTTGTTAATCTTTGCTGGTTTGCTATTGGGGCGACAAAAAGGGATTGACTATCTTATAGCTAATCTTTTTTGACAATCCAGGAAACGCCTGATATCTTTTGACCAATCGCCTTCGATAAGGATAAATCCGCATGACTGATACTGCAATCAATCCTTCCCCTTCCTTCCGAAAAATTTTAAAGAATATTTTCCTTATATCTTTTGCTTTAAGTCTTGGCGTAGGTATTTATATGATCTTGCTAAGCGACTTCCGCCAGGGGATTGAATACCAAATTTTTACCACTAGCCTAGGGGTGATGGGGTTCAGTGCCACCATTCTGTTTTCCAGTTTGTTGGTTCCTGACCGCTCGTTAAAAATACTCGGGTATTTAGGCGTTATTTGCTCGGTCGCAGGATTAACTTTATGGCTTTATGCAACCTGGCTTACAAGCGAGTTTATCCTATCTAAACATGCGGAGGGAGTGGTTAAGACCGCCCTAGTTTTGGTAGTGCTTTCTGCTTATTTGGGTTATATCAGCTTGCTGCTGTATTTTCGCAATACTCGCATTTTCATGATTGTTTGCCAGATTTTATTCATTTTAGCTGCCAGTGTGATTGCCGTATTTCTGCTGAATTTGATTTTAAGTAGCAGTCCATTTTTATTGGGCTGGCGGGTGCTCATCGCGCTTGATTTGCTGGTTTTGGCAGGGCTGATTTTAGTACCGGCACTTGGCCGTTTTGCCAAAAATTAACCATTGAAGAAAGTGACCCCTATGTCCGCTGCAAATATTGATTTTTATAAACCTTCCCGCCAGGAATTCGGTTTGTTGAACTGGGTGGGGCTGTGGACGTTATACCTTAAAGAAGTTCGGCGTTTCCTCAATGTAGCGACGCAGACACTCTTTGCACCGGTGGTTAGCACGTTGTTGTTTTATGCGATTTTTGCCCTGGCCATTAGCCATGACACCCCTGTCATTAACAATATCAGCTACGGCGCCTTCCTGCCGCCAGGGCTGATGATGATGGCCATGGTACAAAATGCTTTTGCCAACACATCTTCTTCCCTGATGCTTGCGAAAATGCAAGGTAATGTGGTGGATATTTTAATGCCCCCCTTAAGACCGGCCGAATTAACCATCGCTTTAGCGGCCGGTGGTATTACCCGTGGCTTGTTGGTAGGTTGTATGGTTGGCCTGTTTATTTGGATATTAACCCCCCTGCATATTTATAACCTGCCCCTGGTACTTTTCCATGGAATTGCGGCTAGTTTGCTTTTATCTTTGCTGGGAATTGTCGGTGGGTTGATATCCCAAAAATTTGACCATTTGGCGGCTTTAACCAATTTTATTATTACCCCCCTGGCCTTTTTGTCAGGTACCTTCTATTCTATCCACCAATTGCCGGTTTTCTGGCAAGGGGTGGCTCATGCCAATCCCTTCTTTTACATGATTGATGGTTTCCGTTATGGTTTTACAGGCCATACAGACGGTTCCATTTGGATTGGGGTCGTGGTTTTGGTAATAACAAATTTATTAATGATCATTGGGGTTTATCAATTGTTTAAAAGCGGTTACCGTTTAAAAAATTAGTGGTCGTTTTTTGCCCCCTCCATTTATTGTTATTTCAAATATGCCTATATATTGTAACTTGATATTAATCATTACTGTTGATACTGGATTTGCTTATGCCCCTTAATCCCCAATTTCCTGTTGTCCTGCCCACTTATAAACGCGCTCCTTTATCTTTCGTTAAAGGGGAGGGAGCCTATTTATTTGGCAATGACGGTAAAAAATATCTTGATTTTGTCAGCGGTATTGCCGTTACCGCTTTCGGTCACAACCATCCCCATTTAATTCAAGCTTTAACCACCCAAGCCCAACAATTATGGCATTGTTCGAATTTATTTGAAATTCCCGGGCAAGAAACACTAGCCAAAAGGCTAGTTGAAAATTCCTTTGCGGAATCGGTATTTTTCAGCAATTCCGGGGTTGAGGCAATTGAATGCGGCTTTAAAATCATCCGCAAATATTATGATGAAATCGGACAATCCCAGAAATACCGCCTGATTACCTTTGCAGGTGCGTTTCATGGCCGCACATTGGCTGCCTTGGCCGCAACCGGGCAAGAAAAATATTCTAAAGGCTATGACCCGGTGGTGGACGGATTTGACCAGGTCGCTTTCGGCAACCTCAATGAATTACGGGCGGCAATCACCCCACAAACAGCTGGCATCCTTTTTGAACCTGTCCAGGGCGAAGGCGGCATGCGCGCTTTGTCCTTGGAATATCTGCGGGAGGTCCGTAAAATTGCCGATGAATTCGGTCTGCTGCTTTTTTTAGATGAGATTCAATGCGGCATGGGACGCACCGGCAAGCTATTTGCCCATGAATGGGCGGGCATAAAGCCGGATTTGGTTGCCGTTGCGAAAGGATTAGGCGGGGGATTCCCGATTGGCGCCTGTTTAACAACAGCTAAAGTCGGGGCGGTTATGCAACCCGGCAGCCATGGCAGCACATTCGGCGGCAACCCCTTGGCAATGGCGGTTGGCAACGCGGCTTTGGATATCCTATTAAAACCCGGTTTTATGAAACATGTCCAAGAAATCGGCCAAAAATTAATCGTAGCCTTGGAAGGCTTGGTTAAACGCTTCCCTAAAAAATTATCGGAAGTTCGCGGAAAAGGCTTGATGATTGGGATTAAATGTGTCGGCCCCAATACCGAATTTGTCGACCGTTTAAGGGAAGCAGGTATGCTCTCCGTCACCGCAGGCGATAATATTGTGCGCTTGCTCCCTCCCCTGATTATTGAAGACAGTCATATCAACCACGCAATCGCCATTTTAACGACGATATGCCAAAAATAGTAATCTGGCGCGCTGTGATTATTATTTTTTCCATACCTATGGAAGAATGGATCATCTCCTATTCCGTAAAAATTGTTATTTGTAGCCCTGTTTGACGGTTTTTTATCAATGACAAACCCAATCGATACCGGAGGTGGAATACGTGAATGAAACAGAAAACTGATCTCAAAAACTTGCTGGCCGACCGTATTGTACCCTTTACCCTGCAGAAAGCCAATATCCAAGGCCGCTTGATCGAACTACAGCAAAGTTTCAATACGATTATTGAGCAGCATCATTATCCCTACCCAGTCGCCTATGCTTTAGCAGAATGCCTGCTTTTGGCCACAAGCCTATCCAGCGCCCTGAAATATCAAGGGGTTTTTACCTTACAAATCAAAGGGTCTGGGCCTATTAGATTGATGGTAGTCGATTGTACCGAACAAGGACATTTGCGGGGTTATGCCCAGTTTGAAGAAAATCAGTTGCCGATGGAAAAAACCAATAACTTTTTAAGTGTCCCCAAGTTATTCGGCCAGGGTTATCTTGCCTTTACGGTCGATCAAGGCCCGCATACCGAACGTTACCAGGGAATTGTTGAATTAACTGGCCTTACCCTAACCGATTGTGTCCATCAATATTTTCGGCAATCGGAACAAATCAACACCACCCTTTTCATAGCCATTGCAAAAAATGCCCAAGGATGGCGGGGCAAATTACTGATGCTTCAGCAGCTTCCCCTGCCCACCGCCGCCTATCATGACTCCAACCAACAGGCAGAACGTGACGCAGAATGGCAAGAAACTTTGGTTTACTTATCCACCCTAAAACGATCGGAGATATTAGATACAAAAATCTCATCCGAGCAGTTACTGTACTTGCTATTTCATGAACAATTACTGGCACTTCATAAAGTGCGCCCTCTAATTGCCCAATGCCGTTGTTCGGAGGCCAAGATCCGCCAGGTTTTGCAATCTTTCCCATCCGCTGAACTTCAAACATTGCAAATAAATGGCGTGATTGCAGTAAATTGCGAATTCTGCAATCACCAATATTCCTTTTCTGAAAAAGATTTAGCACCATCCTAGTTTAAAACAAAACTCCTCTATTTATCGGAAAACCAAACATTTCCGCTTATGACCCCTGGATTATTTTGTATCATCAGAGGAAGCAATATTGATTGCCGTGATTCTTGCACTATTCCACAAATCAAAACATAAAATAATTCTTATTACAAATTTTATGTATTTTTATTACTTTTTTATTGCATTTATTACCAAAAAACTGAAATGGGTTTTGAACGGGCAGCTTTGATTGCCATGGCGCTTGATTGTTTTGGAATGTCGCAAGCTTTTGGCATGCACCTGATGTCGGATCAGAAACGCAAAAAATTAATGTGAGGAAAAAGCCGAGCCTTATGAAACCAAGGAATTTTATGACGCAATTGAGGCATTGGCCAACCGCCAGAATGCCCCTGCGGGGCTGCAGCCGCAATTCTATACTTACAAAATCGATATTTGGCTATAGCTATGATTACCGCCTTATTCATCAATCCTATAATCAAGCGGGTTATCAGCTGTATTTGGTGAAGATTTGGCCACGTGGGCATGAGGGATTCGATAAGTTAATCCCCTATGACTTCAAGGCACATCCTGATGATGCAGCTGGGGCTTTTGTTGCCAAAAATGATTGTAAAGATGACAGTCCCCTTTATCTCGTCCGCGAATACACTATTTACTTGCATGAACAAGGCCGGATTAAATCCACCCAATATGTTTATGCTTTCCAGTGCAAATAATGAGAGGCTGGCTTTTATCAACCCGCAAAACTCCTAAAATTGAAATAGCAAAGGATAAGTGTGTGTACAGCTCTGTACACAGTTCTGTGTGTCCTCTCCTCTCCCTCTCTTGAGAGAGGAGAGAGAAAAGAGAGAGAAAAGAAATGAAAAGAAAAAGATAGAGAGAGGGAGATTTGGTTTTTGGCAAAACCATCCCCCTCCCTATTTTTTGGCTTCATTGATCATTATTCTAGTTAAGCAATAGCGTAAGCATCAACTGAACAGCCTGGCTATTTTTGCCAATCATTTCGGCAAACATGCTAGCAAGCATAAATTCTTGACAAGAGGAGGAATTACGGTAAGGTAAATTAAGAACAAAAAGTGATCATTCTGCAAAGCCCCGTCAACCCTGCCCTTCCCGACCCCATCAATCCAGTCTTAACCCATTTTTTCAGGTAGATCCTGATGATTTGCGGTTACCCCCTTTCGCCCATTCATCACAAAAAACAAGCCGGAGCAAAGTTACCCTTGTCCGGCTGGATTGTAGTTTTTGGTAGGCTAGATAAGGCTAGTAGGTTAACCGCACGCGGTAGGTAAAGATGGTTTTGCCGTTGGCAGGAACGGTAACCTTCCATTGCATCTGGCTGGCGTTTATTTTCTTACCCACTACACTTTGTTGCAACACGCGCCAATCACCTGGAACGCTTTCAACCAGTGTCACCTCTACCGCCTCAGATTTCGCATTCTTAAACTCCACCTCATAGGCAGTTTCATACACATTCTTGGCAATCTTACTAAAATCAGTCTGCTTGGCCCGGGCCGTCACATCGAAGGCATTGCCCAGGGTTAACGTGACATCCTCGCCCTTCGGGGTGTGTTGAATGGCATCCTCGCCCACAAAGATCGCTTGTCCTTTACTGTCATTTTTATACACCCGCACGATGCCTTTCGGTAGGGGCAATCCTAAACCAAAAGCTTCGGTGTTGCTAAACTGGATGCGTACACTGGCATTCACCATCTCCCGGTCACCCATCACATCGGTATAACCGTTAGTGATCCCCCCAAACCGGTATTCCTTGACCACCTTCACCCCTTCCCCGGTTAACATCACCACCTGTTTGGTTTGGTTTTGGGCAATCGTCGTTGGGCGAGGTAAACTATATAGATGATATTCAAATAAAGATTCCTGCTGCAACTGATCCGCTGCCGTTGATTTCGTGGCAACCGGTGGTTGGATACGGCCACTTGCCATTCCATCTCTGACCAAATTCAAATCGCCCGCCACCAATTGTAATTGAGCATTGGCATAGGTAATACCGCTTTGATTGGTTAACGTTACCAATCCGGTCAGGTTCAGTTGGGTTTCGTCCGCGCTTAATGAGGCCACATAATCCGCTTTCCAGCCCAATCCGCCGGTCAAATAATCCAACTCCACCTGTTTGCTGCCAGCGACCTCACTATCCAGCTTTAAAACCAGGGTCGGCCGCGCCCGTAAATTGACGGGAACTTGGTCATAAATAATGCGCCCCGGTAACTGGGTTTCAATGCGGTCACCAATCTTTAATACCACCCCACCTGTGACACTCAATACCTCAGCCTCCACAATCTTTTCCTGTTTTAGTGCCTCATCCCATACCGCAAAGCGCACCTTACCCCCCACTGATTTCTCCAGCAGCTTGGCCGGGGTCAGCAGGTCAAAATCAAAGTTCTGCTCCAACATCTCAACCCCGCCACCCTGCACATGAAATAGGCTGGTCTCAGGCCTTATCATGGTGCTGACCTCAATAAACGCAATGTCATTCAACCCTTTCTGGAAATTGATGCTGCGCTGATCCCGCACCAAAGCCAAATTCTCGTTATAAATCGTTACCGCTACATGGCTTTGGGCATTCACACCCACTTGCTGTTCTTGTGCCTGCACCGTAAAACCGGTGACACCGAGGGCCGCAACCGTTGATAAAAATAACTGCTTGGTTTTCATTTGCTGTTCCTTTGTTGATCATTTCTTTTTGAAGAAATATTCGCGCCTTTGAAAAACATATTGTTCCTTTATGGCTAAATTATGGCAAACGCTTTCGGATGATAATCATCGACCCATCTGACGCCGGGAAAGACACTTGGACAATATCTTGATCCATCCCATACCAAACATGCCGGGTCATTTCGCCTGAAATAAGATAATGTTTTGTTGGCAAAGAGTGGCCCCCAATCATAATATTCTCTGTCCCTTGATATTCTATGTTGACCTGCCTTAATTTCCCTTTGACCGTATCGAGCAAGACTGTTTGCTTAATGGTATCGGGCTGCCACAGGCTGGTAGGAAACAACCCAAGGGTGGTCGTGATGGTGTGATCATCAAAGACGATTTCGGCGGTTTTGTTATTTTGCCTCAATGAAAATTGCCGCCTTTTACCGTTATCATTACTGGCACTGATGAGGGAGATCAGTTGCTTCCCCTCCCATATTTCTTCCGAATGATGTTCGGATCTGTATAAAGTGAAGATCATTCCATTAATTTTGATGTTCCAATCAACAGTCACCCGTAATTGTTTTCCTTGGGGATTGAAGGCCAAAACATAGGAACCAATTATTTTGCCGTTACGCCAAACATCATAATTTATCTGCTGTTGTGCCAGGTTTTGTTGCGCCTGCGTGGGTACAATATAACCAAAAAGGCTGATCAAAACAGCAGCCCATAAAAACCATTTTTTGCCCAAAAAATTAACCCGGTTTTTCCAAGAACCGCGGGGACGTAAAAAGAAACTTGTTATTCCCATCATTCTAAAGTCCTTTGTCTTCCTTAAATTTTCTTGCCATTATTTCTAAAGCCAGATGCGCTATCGTATGAGTTGAATGCAAGGTGTTGTTGATAAAATGGGCCAGCAATTTTAAATCATCAAATGGCGTTAACTGCAAAAAATTGAACGCATCAAGCCTCATGAGGAGTTGATAAATCGAGTCCTTATCTGTGCTTATATGATCAATATGCGACATAGTGCCGCGTCAACATAGCCCTCCAGGCCTGGTAAATATTATGACTACTCCAAGTAACGGGATTGTAAGTGAAATTGGGGTAATCAGCTACAAAAAAATTTGCCTTTGAATGGTGTAACTTCTTGTTTATGTATCGGTGCAGAAATCTAGAAAATTTTTATCTTGCCGATTGTAAATTTTTTGGGCTTATTGCTTAGATGGCTTATTGCCAAGGTAAGGGAATGAAGAGCATGTATTCTTTTGAAATTAATAAAATTGCCGCGGCAGTTTTATTGGGCGCATTGACCTTGATGGTATCTATGCAGGTAGGTAAAATGGTTATCCACGAGCCTGCCTCCTTGGAAGCCGCTGTCCAAACAGATCTGGTCCCTACCAACGCTGGCGACAATACGGATACGGGTGCAACCGTTATAGATCCAGTCAGTGCATTGCTTGCAACCGCAGATATTGCTGCGGGGGAGGCCATTTCTAAGCGCTGCACCAGTTGCCATAGTTTTACCAAAGCTGGCCCCCATAAGATTGGTCCGAATTTGTGGAATATTGTTGGCAACAAAACCGGGCATATAGAGGGGTTCAGTTATAGCCAAGGTATGCTGGCATTAAATAAAAATTGGGGCTATGAAGAATTAAACCAATTTTTGTACTCCCCGAAAGGGTATGTTACAGGTACTAAAATGACTTTTGCTGGCCTCAAAAAACTGCAGGAGCGTGCCAATCTGATTGCTTGGTTGCGTTTGCAAAGCGATGCTCCCTTAGCTTTACCAACCACCCCATAAATTTACCATGTGATTTTGCCTTCCCTTATTCCTGGCACCAATTTTCAAAAAATACATATAACGCCCAAGTTACAATTGGCTTATGAATATATTGCCGGTAAAAATCCAGGCATCATTTACCTGGGCGGTTTCCATTCCCGTATGACCGGTAGCAAAGCCTCGTCACTCAGAGATTTTTGCGCTGAGCGGGGGCAACAGTTTTTACGGTTTGATTATCGTGGGCATGGGTTATCGGAGGGGGAGGCTGCCGAATTTTCAATCGCAGAATGGCTGGATGATTGCCTGTTTTTATTAGACCGTTTGACAAAGGGGCCACAAATTTTGGTAGGTTCCAGCATGGGGGGTTGGTTAATGGCTTTGATGGGTTTATCTAGGCCTCAGCGTATTATCGCCCATATTGGTTTAGCAGCAGCACCGGATTTCACGGAAAAGCTTATCTTGCCTTCCCTATCTGCACCCCAAAAACAAGCTTTGCAACAGCAGGGTACTACCGCCATCCATTCGCCCTACAGTCCCACCCCATACCCTATTAGCACCTATTTTCTAGAACAGTCCCGGCGTTTTCTGATTTTAGGGAATGGCAAACTTTCCTCCTTACCGCACCCTCTATGGTTGTTCCATGGTTTGCTGGATCAGGAAGTGTCTTGGCAGTTGTCTTTTGATATTCTACAGCAAACTACCAACCCCCATAGCCACTTAACAATTATCAAAGATGGCGATCACCGCTTATCACAGCCCCATCATGTTTCTTTATGGTTAGAGGCGGTTGCCATCTTGATCCATAAATTCTCCAGCCCCTCCCGGTAAGAGGGGTATAAAAGTTCTACTTTCAATTCCTCCTTTATCAGCCGGTTAGAAACCTTTTTATTTTCCTGATAAAAACTTCGGGTCATTTCAGAGATAGCAGGGTCATCTAGGGAGGTTGGCAACAAATCTTCTGTCCCTAGCAGCTGGCACGCATACCGGATCACTGCCGCGGGAGATGAAGGAAAATCATCGGCCAAGTTATAAACCGCCCCTGACCTTGGCTGTCGCATGGAAGCCCATAAAACCTGGATAATATCATCAATATGAAGCCGGTTGAATATCTGCCCGGGCTGATCAATCAGCTTGACCTTCCCCCCAAGAATGTTTGCCAAAGCGTTCCGGCCAGGGCCGTAAATGCTGGATAAACGAAATACATGGATGGGCAGTTGAGATTGTCGATGCAGGAACCACCATTCTTTCTCAGCTGACCATCTTTTATGACCCCGGTCCGTGCTGGGGTTCGGCGGGGTATTTTCATCCACCCATTTTCCTTGTTGATCCCCATAAACACTCGTTGCTGACAAATAACCGATCCAAGCTAGGTGCCCCATTTCCCTAAAAGCATCCTGATAATCCCTTAAAAACGGATCGTGGCCATGGCGGTCAGGCGGGATGGAAAATAAGACATGGGTATAGCCCTGAAGAAGGCTGGATAAATTTTTGATTGGATGTGAGGGGCTTAAGAGGTAAGCCGAACAACCGTTTTCTAAAAGTTTTTTCTGTTTTTCAGGATCACGGACAGTGCCCCCCACTGCCCAGCCTTGGTGTTGCAGTTTTTTCATAAGGAACCCAGCCGTATAGCCAAGGCCGAAACAAAAACAGGCCGATGGTTTAATGATTGGTACCATTTCTATAAGGCATTATTTTTCAAATAACGCTGGGACATATAAAGCTGTAGATATTCAGGCGCCACTAACTCTAAGGCAGCTGGCTGCATGCCTAAATCCTTGAATGATAGGGCCTGCGCCTGGACCACATTGTCATATTTCAGCAACCTAACTTGATCGCGGGTCAAGGGCGGATTGGGTAAAAATTCTGCTGGCCAAGCCACTATTTTCGCAAGCATACTGGGAATCCTCAACAACCAACGTTGCCGATGCGTCACCTGCAATACATAGCGGAGCAGTTGATGAAATTCGTATATATTTGGCCCCCCCAATTCATAGGTTTTTCCTTGAGTACCTTTATCAGCCAAACATTGGATGATTGCTTGGGCAACATCCTGGACAAAAACAGGCTGGAATTTCGTATGCCCCTGGATAAGAGGTAAAAATAAACTTCGTTGGGCAATCCGGGCAAAGCGGTTTAAAAACTGATCTTCAGGGCCAAAAATAACACTGGGGCGAATAATGGTTGTTTCTGGAAAAATTTGCCTTACCTGTATTTCACCCGCAGCTTTTGTCCGGGCATAGAGTGAGGCTGATTGCGCTGATGCACCCAAGGCCGATACATGGATGAAGCGTTGAACGCCGTATTCCTTTGCAGCATTGGCTATATTTTCCGCTGCTTGTACATGGATATTGTTAAATCTTTGGCTTCCCCTTTGATACAAGATACCAACCAAATTAACAACAATATCCGACCCTTTTATAACATTGCCAACCGATTGTGGATCATGGATATTTGTGGCAATCAGCTTGATCTGGCCTAATTGTCCTAAGGGTTTTAAAAATAACGCCCGTTCCGGATACCGCACGGCAACCCTGATCATCAACCCCTGTTTCGCGAGTAACGGGATCAAATAACGTCCGATAAACCCACTTCCACCAAAAACTGTGATCATTTTCATCATAAAGACCGCTTTTCTTCGTTTTTATAAGAATAAACTAACATATTACCCTCCCGAATTTACTCGTATGTATGCCTGAAAGTAAAGGAGGATAAGTAAAAATGTATAGTTTGGGTCTTCTTTTAGTTTTGTCCCCTAACCGCCCGGTTCTGGTCATATCTCGGGATGGCGTGGATAGATAGAAGCGGTAAATCGGTTGACAATTCGTAAGTTTTTACCCATAACAGCCTGGAAGGCTTATCATTCAACCTTTGTTTATGCCCAGATGGCGGAATTGGTAGACGCGCAGGTTTCAGGTACCTGTAACCGCAAGGTTGTGTAAGTTCGAGTCTTATTCTGGGCACCATGTAACTACCGATTGCCGATAACCGCTACATAAAAGCCGCCAACAAGGAATCTTACAGCAAGAATGCAACAAAATGTTTTAACGCCGCAAATATTCCTACATCAGAGTGATTTGCCAGAAGGCGTCAATTTTACCCATTCTGTTGCGGTTGATACAGAAACCATGGGGTTAAAGCCCCAGCGCGACCGTTTATGTCTGATCCAATTATCGGGGGGCGACGGTGTTTGCCATTTAGTACAATTTTCGCCCGGTCAAAAACCGTATCATGCCCCTCGCTTAAAAAAAATGCTGGAAAATCCGGCTATACAAAAAATATTTCATTTTGGCCGCTTTGATTTGCACGTACTCAAGTTTTACCTAGGTGTTGATTGCACCCCTGTTTATTGCACCAAAATTGCATCCAAGCTCGTGCGTACCTTCACCGATCGGCATGGATTGAAAGATTTATGCAAAGATTTACTGGAAATTGAAATATCTAAACAACAACAATCTTCTGACTGGGGAGCTGCCACTTTGACAGCGGATCAACAAAAATATGCGGCCTCTGATGTTTTATATTTGCATCTGCTCAAGGAAAAATTAGATATCCTTTTAAAGCGTGAGGGGCGTTTAGATATCGCCAAAAATTGTTTCCATTTCTTAAATACCCGCATCCATCTGGATTTGATGGGGTTAGAAGAAGTGGACATTTTTGCCCATCATTCTTAACGTTATAGCGTTGTTCCGGCCCTTAAGGATTACGTTAGCGATCTTCAACCGCCTGATCTTGTTGAATCTTTGGCCCTTGTTGAGGGTTGTATAAAAGAGCCAGATAGACTATACTTAATGTAGGGTTTACAAAAGGTGGAGATGGCAGGCACTTTATGTTGATGTGGCGTTTATTAAAATATGGCATCCCGGTACTCGGGATTATGGCGGGGGCTGCCATTTTCTGGTTATCCCAGGAACGGCTGCAAACATCGCATGTGCGTTTGTCAGAAAGCCGCGTTAGTGAACAAGAAAACGGCCTTTTGTCGATGCAGGATGTTGTTTTCCGTGGAACCGACCAACATCACCGCGCCTTTACTTTACGCGGCGATGTCATGGGGTCAGCTGAGGGTAACGTCTCAAACAATCTTTTCCAATTGCAACAGCTAAGCGGCGATATTTTGCTAGAGGATGATCAGGGATTGTCTTTTTCATCCGACCAAGGTTTCTTCCGTCGCAGTGAAAAAATGTTGAGTTTGACCAATAATGTCCGGATACATTTAGGCAAGGAGCTCCAATTTATGTCTTCAGCCTTACAAATCGATTTATCAAATCATCAGATTACCACGCAATCACCAGTCACCGGGGCGGGAGAATTTGGGAATTTATTGGCCGACGGTCTATGGATGGACCGCGAGCAAAATGTCATTTTTTTGAATGGGAAAACCATCATTCACATTAACAATTAACGATGATAAGGGTTTTCTAGCTTGATCAGACAGTATTATATTTTTGGGTGCCTACTTCTTGCCCTTTTTCCATATCATTCAGCACAGGCAGATCTTTTTGATTTTACCTTAAAAAACCAACCACTTTCGATTGAGGCGGATAGCGGCGTTGAAATTCGCCAACAAGAAAAAATTTATGTTGCTCGTGGCAATGTCAAAATTATGCGAGGCACCCTTCAGTTACAGGCAGATACCGTCACCGCTTATTACCGGGATAAAAAACAAGGGAAGGGGTTTGAAATCTGGAAAATCCATGCCCAGGGGAACGTAGAACTTACTTCCGAAGCAGACCAGATTAATTCTTCGGAAGCGACGATTGATTTTGATCGATCTTCCTTCATCCTCCAAAGCCAGGATAGCCAGGTCATTTCAGTGAGGCTGGGCGATTATATTTTAACGGCCCTGGGGAAAATTGAATATGTTGATGAAGTCCACCAAATAACGGCGTTGGGAAAACCAACTTTGTCTAATAAACCAATGAATCTATCACTTGCAGGCGATGAAATAAAAATTTTCCTGCTGCCGTTTAAAAGCCAATCCTCAGATAAGTTATCACGGATCCAAAAGCTGACAGCTGACCATCAGGTCCGCCTGCAGCAAAAAGATACCATTGCCTTAGCTGACCGGCTTGTTTATACCGTCCAGGAAAAGACTATTTTGATGTCGGGCCATGCCCAAATCACTCAAGGTAATAACCAAATGCAGGGCGAAAACATGTTGATCAATTTGGCCAGCGAATCGATATCGATCACCGCCACCCCGGGCTCATCACAAAAGGTTAATACCCTTTTATTGCTTGATCCCATAAATAAATGAAAGAAACGGATTTGCCGGTTGAACCAAGCCTCTTACCAAACACCACTTTGGCAAAAAATTCGCTCAGTTGCGTGAATTTGTGCAAGCAATTCCGTCAACGCTCGGTTGTTCACGGCGTATCGATTGCCATCGATTCAGGCGAAATAGTTGGATTGTTAGGCCCCAACGGGGCAGGCAAGACGACTAGTTTCTATATGCTCAGCGGTTTAATCAAACCAGATTCTGGTAGTGTCTTGCTTAATGGCAAAGAAATCACCCTGTTACCAATGTACCGGCGAGCCCAATTGGGGTTAGGATATTTGCCGCAAGAATCTTCTATTTTTCGCGGATTAACGGTTGAACAAAATATTTTAGTGCCTTTAGAGATTATTTATTCCAATCGGCAACAGCGGAAACAGCGGTTGGATCAGCTTTTAGCAGAACTTGCCATTGAACATTTGCGTAAAACACCGGCCGTTGCTTTATCGGGGGGAGAGCGGCGGCGTACCGAGATTGCTCGAGCGCTTGCGGGCAATCCCAAATTTCTTTTATTGGATGAACCCTTTGCAGGTATTGATCCCATCGCTATTACCGAAATTCGTTCCCTGATTCTTTTGCTGCGTCAGCAAGGGATAGGAATCTTAATCACCGACCATAACGTCCGAGAAACCTTGAAAATCGTTAATCGTGCATATATTATCCACAGCGGTCAAGTGCTTCGTCAAGGATCGCCTGCAGAAATCATCCAGGATCCGTTGGTCAGAGAAGTGTATTTGGGGAATGCTTTTAATAATACGTAACCAAGCTATGCGCCTCACTTCCTCTGTTTGAACCTATTCTATACGCTTATGATATTTAAAATGACTGTTGCTTAGGGCCAGGGACGAATTCCTGTTGACTGGCGAATAATTTACTTTACCATGAGGGGCATTAAGCACCTATATAAGCCGGTTAACGGCGTGTATGACTTTATTATCAACCCCTAAATTGTGTTTTGATCAAAATGACTGTTGTTGTTAAGGGCAAACATCTGGAAATAACCGACGCTTTACGCCAGCATGTGAATGAACGTTTAAAACATGTATATGAGAAATTTTTTGGTGAGGCAATTGACACCACAGTCACTCTGTCCCAAGAAGGACACAAATTTCGTGCCCACCTTTCCTCACATGTCAGCAAATCCATTCTGGTCCAGGCAGAAGCGGATGCAGAAACCGCTTATATCAGCGTTGATTTGGCGGCTGAAAATTTGGCAAAACAGTTGCGACGTTATAAGCAGCGGCTACAAAACCATCGCCGTCGCACCGTAACCGACGAAAATGCCTGGTATTCTGTTTTATCACCTGCTACAGAAACAGATAAACAGGCCAGTACAGCTGACATACAACCTGCTATTGTCGCAGAGATGGAGGCAAAAATTGATACGCTATCCGTCAGTGAGGCCGTCATGCGGTTGGATTTGACCAACCTTGCCGCCCTTATGTTTCGCAACCACAGCCATGGCCAGCTCAATATGGTTTACCGGCGGGTCGATGGAAATATCGGCTGGGTCGATCCAGACGGAAATAAAAAGGCTGTCAGCCCAACCTCTCCTTCCCGTCCCTCTAAACGAGGATAGGCCAGCTGTTCCCGCCCAGGTATAACATGCTTGCAGTGGCTCTCGGCCTTTTTTAACAAGTCAGCAAAAATTCCCTATGAAGGGTTTTGTTGTGCAGGGCGTTTGTGCCGTCAAAGGACACTAAAAATTTCCCCATTTTGCGCTTATTGCAATAAGACAGCGTGCAGATTGCCTTGTTCCAACCCTATCATCGCAACTTCCATCGTTGGGACAACCCCTAGCCTGCTGCCATCGGCGGCATGCACAGAAAATACCGTTTCGTTATCAACAATGATTGGGCGGATATAAGCTAAACCGTTTAACCCCAGTTTTTCTAAATCATTTTTGCTGATTTTGCGAAGTCTGTCAGAAGAGGATTGCATAGTACACCTTCATGATTGATTGATTAGTCACCGATCTTATGGATGGGCACATTTTGTTTCCTTAAATCAGGCTGCCGACGTTTTAATTCAATTTCTAGCAACCCCTTTTCTAAATAAGCACCGACAATTTCAAGGCCGGTTGCCAAAATAAAGTTGCGCTGGAATTGTCGCGCCGCAATGCCCCGATGTAAGTATATTTTATCCTTATCTTCTTGTTTGCCTTTGATCGTTAATTGATTGTCTTGCAAATTTATTTCTAAATCGTTAACGGCAAACCCAGCTACCGCTAAAATAATTTTTAATGAATTTTCGGTTTGTTCAATATTATAGGGCGGGTAACCGCTTTCCCCAGCCTGTTTGGTCAGCCGGATCATCATCTCTTCAACTTGATCAAATCCCAAAAGAAAAGGATTTTGAAAAAACGATATTTTTGTCATATCTTCCTGCTCCTTCCAAAAGCGAGCTTTGATCAGTTAAGGATATATCCCTTTTAAGACAACCCGCACTGGCATTGCCATCAACTCCCCATCAGGAGATAATAACCCTGATTAAAAAAATCAACCCGTCACGCAATCATTGATAATTATCCAACACTTTTCCGTTGGTCGCCAACACTTTAACAGCCGACCAAAAGATAATCTGGTACTGCCCCCCCGGGGATATATATTCCGGTACAGCGGCCAGGAAAGGGTCGCCGTCATAATACATCAAAATCAATCCTTGCGGGTTACCTACAGCCCAGCCCAATGCTTCTTGCATAGATAACAAGGCAGGAATCGGTTGTTGCAATCGCCCTAAAAAATCAAATTGCCGATTATGGGTTCCCATTATGGCGATTTCTTGTCCTTGTTGTTGGCGGTTGGCGATAGCATGGGCTGTTTCCTGGGTATCAAAAAATTTATTTAGAGAAAAATAGAATTCCAAATTGATTGCAGCCACCCAAATAAGGGTCAGAAGCGCCAACTGCGTCACTTGGGAGAACGATCTCCGAGGGGATATTTGGGCAACTAAATACCCACCCCCCAATAAGATTACCCACGCTCTCCAGCTAGTTCCCTCCAGCCAGATTGGCAGTCCGGCAGTTCCCGTCATTTCATACCACACCACATCCAGATGGGCCAAAGGAACCATACTAAATAATAAAGCAAAAATTCCAAATATCAACGGCACCAATGCCGGAATAATTGCGTGGAAATCGCGAATCCGGTCTTTCAGCAAACAACAAGCCCTGGCAACCATCATCGCCATAAAAGGCAATAACGGCAGGAAGGCGCTAAGTTCGTGCTTCGGCAAAAAGTAAATTGCCAGCACCCAACCTCCTACACCAGTCAGACAATAAGTAACTTGCCGCTCACGCCATAAATTCGGCTCAGTTCTCATCACCCTCCATAATCTTGGCCACCATAACCAGGGGAAAAGCAATAAGGGCAATAAAAACAAATCCCGCTTTAATAAGGCCCATAATTCTTGATAGTCATAATATCCACCCCAAGGGCGCTGATTACCCATGAATAATAAGATGACCCAAATTCCGATGGTGACTGTTAAAAAATAAGAACCAGCTATCTCCTTTGCATAATTTCTCCAATTCAGGAGGCTTTTATCTTTTTTTATCTGCCAAGCCCCTAAAATAGGCAGAGAAACCCCGATCAATCCATACCATCCTGAAATCAGGAAAAGACCTAAGAGAGCTAGCAAGACCTGAAACTTTGGTAATATGCCTTTTTGGTCTAAGAAATCAAATGCAGCCCGGGTCGCCCAAAGATTAAGGAAAATAGTCACAAAATCTTGGGTGATAACCCCCACATATACCATATAGCCGCCGCTACCCATCCAGACAATGCAACAGATAGCACGTAATTTTGCTTCTTGTGGCCATAAATGCCGACAGATGGCCATCAACGGGAATAAGGTGCCAACCGCAAAAATGGGTACGATCAGGCGTGTTACCCAGTCCGAAACTCCTGTGATCAACCAAACTGCATAGATCATCTGGCCAAAAAAAGATAATGAACCATGCTGTATATGGGCCTGGTTTTGCCATGCCCACCAAACTTCTGATAAAAAATTTTGTTCCGTTGCAAGGATAATAGGGCGAAAAAATAACCCGGTTAAAATTGACCCGCCCCCTAAGATGGCAATAATTAGAAACATTTTTTTATGGAGGGGAGAAACTAAATTCATCAAAAACATGACTCTATATCAAAAGGCTTTTTTATCCAATTTTTTTAGTTTGCCATAATTAAAAAAAAAGGACATACAAAAATATGTCCTTTTAAGAGGTGCTTAATGAAACCTATTCGCCTTTTGCGGCATCCCTACCCGCTTTTGCGAAAGTGCTTAAATATGATTGATGGCTATCGGTATAAACAAGGCTATCAGGCATCTTGCTACACATAAACAGCGGGCGCCTTGCCAGACGTGCATAGGCCTTTAAGAAGTTGTTTGTTTTATGACCTCATTTATTATATGAAAGAGTCGATCGTCATTTTTTAGGGGGGTGCTCAAGGTGTTAAAATATTTCCGTGGTTCCAAACAATCAGCCGTTCCTATTTTACCTTTATCGCCGCTTCATGTTGATTCCTGGTTATCAGGTCAAAATGAATTCACCCAAAATTGGGTCAGGCTGCAGAATTTCACGGGGCAAAGCGGCAGACATGTATTGCTGCCCGCCCCTAACGGTAAAATCGGCTTGGTTTTATTAGGGATCGACGGGATCGACGATATATGGGCTTACAGCTCCTTACCTTTATCTTTACCGGAAGGTCATTATCAATTAACGCTAGGCCCCACTTCCATTTCCTCCTATCATGCGTGCTTAGGATGGGCATTGGGCAGCTATCAATATGACCGGTATAAAAAATCGGAAAAGCAACCCGTTACTTTGGAATGGCCAGATCATGTTGACCAAAAAGAAATCGAATATGTAGCTGAGGCGATTTTCCTAGTGCGCAACTTGATCACAACGCCCGCGGAAGATATGGGGCCCGCAGAGCTTGCAAAGACGGCAGAAATGATCGCCCAGAAATATCAGGCAAGCTACCAATGCTTGACGGGTGAGGATTTGTTAAAACAAAATTATCCGTCCATCCACATGGTTGGGCGGGCCAGCAGCCGCCCTCCCCGCCTGATTGATATGCGTTGGGGGAAAAGCGGCATGAAAATTACCTTGGTAGGTAAAGGGGTATGCTTTGATTCGGGTGGTCTTGATATCAAAAGTGCTAGCAATATGTTGCTAATGAAAAAGGATATGGGCGGTGCCGCCCATGTTTTGGGGTTGGCTTCCCTGATTATGGCCGCAGGGTTGCCCGTTCGCTTGCGTGTCTTGGTCCCCGCGGTTGATAACAGCATTTCGGGCAATGCCTACCGCCCGCTTGATGTTATCCGCAGCCGCAGCGGCATAACGGTTGAAGTGGGTGATACCGATGCTGAAGGCCGCCTGATCCTCAGTGATGCTTTAACCGAGGCCTGTAGCGAAAAGCCCGATTTACTCATTGATTTTGCAACCCTTACCGGGGCTGCCCGCGTAGCTTTAGGACCTGATTTGCCAGCCTTCTTTTGCAATAAAGATGATTTAGCCCAAGATTTGATTAATTGTTCCCAGCAACAAAAAGATCCGCTTTGGCGTTTGCCTTTATATAGCCCCTACCGGAAATGGCTGGAAAGCAAGGTGGCCAATTTGCATAGTACAGGGGAATCAAGTTATGGCGGGGCCATTGTGGCCGCTTTATTTTTACAAGAATTTGTAACAGCTGAGACCCCCTGGATCCATCTGGATTTGATGGCATGGAATCAGCGTCAACTGCCCGGTAAACCGGTTGGCGGGGAAGCCATGGCCTTGCGCGCCGTCTATGCGTTAATCAAAGAAAAGGCGGCAGCCAAAAACCTTCCCAAAAGCTAAGTGGGCCGTTCATCTGCTTCAAAGGCAAAAGCGGCCGCCAGTAATTTTTTGGTATAAGGGTCTTGCGGATTTGCAAAAATCTCTTTGGCTTTGCCCTGCTCAATAACTTTGCCGTTTTGCATGATGATTAATTCGTCAGCCAAGGATTGGATGACCCGCAAATCATGGCTGATAAAGATATAAGTCAAATGATGCCGAATTTGTAATTCCGCCAATAAATCAATAATTTGCGCTTGGGTTGTCATATCCAAAGCCGATGTCGGTTCATCCAAAATCAGCAGTTGCGGATTAAGAACAAGGGCGCGGGCAATGGCAATCCGTTGCCGCTGGCCGCCTGAAAATTCATGGGGATACCGGTTGCGGTAATCCTTGGATAACCCCACTTGCGCCAGTGCTTCTTCTATCCGGTGGTTTTTCTGATCTGCGGATAATTGGGGTTGATGGATATCCAATCCTTCCGCAATAATTTCGTTCACCGTTAAGCGGGGGGAGAGCGATCCGTAAGGATCTTGGAAGATCACCTGCAAATCCTTGCGCATCGGCCGCAGCTGCCGCTCCGGCAATTGATCAAGCCTTACCCCTTGGTAAATAACCCGCCCTTGCATCGGGGTTAGCTGCAACAGCGCCATGGCCAAAGTGGTTTTACCCGATCCGCTTTCCCCAACAATCCCCAGCGTTTGCCCTTTATTAAGGATGAAGGAAACATCATCCACCGCTTTGACATATTGGGTTGCTTTACGAAAGAATCCACGCCGAATCGGGAACCAAACGCGTATATTTTCCCCTTGCAACAGCACCGCTTGGGATTTTTGTTCATCGATCATTCTAGGTTTCGGGTAGGATTTTATCAATTCTTGGGTATAAGGATGGGTTGGCGATGATAAGATTTGTTGCACCCCCCCTTGCTCGACAATCTGTCCGTTTTTCATCACGCTAACCCGGTCAGCCATTTTCTGGACAATCCCCAGATCATGGCTGATAAATAGCATCGCCATTTTTAATTGTTGCTGCAGGTCTTTGAGCAATTTCAGCACTTGTGCCTGGATCGTAACATCTAAGGCCGTGGTCGGTTCATCGGCAATCAATAAGGCCGGATTGTTGGCCAAGGCCATCGCGATCATTACACGCTGGCGTTGCCCACCTGATAATTCATGGGGGAACGACTGGGCTTTCTGCTTAGCCGCTTTTATACCCACCATCTCCAGCAGTTCCACGCATCTTTTAGCCGCCTGCGCCCAACTGAAAGATTGATGGATCAACATCATTTCAACAATTTGTTTTTCAATGCGGTGTAAGGGGTTAAGTGAGGTCATAGGTTCTTGAAAAATAATCGTTATTTCCTTGCCCCGGATTTTCTGCATGATACGGGATGAAGCACCCACCAATTCCTGGCCTTTAAATTGGATGCTGCCGGTTGGATGATGGGCATGGGGGTAAGGCAACAATTGCAAAATGGAAAGGGCGCTTACGGATTTACCGGATCCTGATTCACCAACCAACGCCATCACCTCCCCCGGTTGCAAAGTTAAGTGGAAATTCTGTACTGCCTTGATTTCACTGCTACCGTGACCGAAAGATACCGATAAATCCTTAACCCTTAATAAGGGAGATTGTTCCATTTTATTGTCCCCTTGGGTCAAAAGCATGGCGAACGGCCTCGCCTATGAACATGACCAATATCATCATGAAGCTGATCGTTACAAATCCGCTGATCCCCAGCCACGGGGCTTGTAAGTTGGCTTTACCCTGGGCCAGCAGCTCCCCTAAGGAGGCGGAGCCAACCGGCAGCCCCAACCCTAGAAAATCAAGGGCGGTTAGCATGATCATGGAGGAGGCCAAGGTGAAAGGCAGGAACGTTAACATGGCAACCGACGCATTGGGAAGAATGTGCCGCCAAATAATCCGGACATGACTGGCCCCCATGGAACGGGCCGCCCGCACATATTCTAATTTCCGCGAACGCAGGAATTCCGCGCGCACCAAAGCAACCGGCCAAGTCCAGCTAAACAGCAACATCACCGTCAACAAGGTCCAAAACCCGGGTTGGATAATGCTGGCAACCGTAATCAGAATGAACAAGGTAGGCAGCCCTCCCCAAATCTCTAACAAACGCTGGAAGATCAAATCTGTCTTACCGCCAAAATAACCCTGAATGGCCCCAGCCGCCATCCCCACCATGGTGCTGACCAGCGTTAAAATCAACCCAAACAAGACGGATACGCGAAATCCGTAAATCAAGCGGGCAACCACATCGCGTGCCTGATCATCGGTGCCCAGCAAATGGTTAAGGCTGGGAGCTGACGGTGCCGGTTCGTTCAAATCTTTAATGATGGTATCATACCGATAACGAACTAAGGGCCATAATATCCAACCCTTTTTATCGATCAATGCGGATACATAGGGATCTTGATAATCCGCTTCGCTCGTAAATTCGCCCCCAAAAGTGGTTTCCGGGTATGACTGGAAAACCGGCCAATATAATTGGCCTTCATAAAAAACCAGCAAGGGCCGATTATTGGCAATGAATTCTGCAAATAACGATAAGGTCAACAGGGTCAAAAAAATCCATAATGACCACCATCCGCGCCGATGCTGCCGGAATTTCTGCAGGCGCCGTTTGGTGATTGGTCGAAGCTGAAAAAATTGTCCCTTACGCATCAACGCACCGCCGTAAAATCGATCCTGGGATCCACCAAGACATAACAGATATCACTGATGATTTGGATCAGTAACCCAAGCAGGGTAAAAAAATACAAGGTGGCGAATAAAATCGGGTAATCACGACCGATTGCCGCCTCATATCCGAGTAATCCCAGCCCATCCAGGGAGAAAATCACCTCAATCAGCAAGGAACCGGTGAATAATAACCCAAGGATGCTGGCCGGTAAGCCCGCAATCACCAATAACATAGCATTGCGGAAAACATGGCCGTATAAAATCTTTTTCTCCGGCAACCCTTTTGCCCGCGCAGTTAATACATATTGTTGGCGAATTTGCTCTAAAAACGAATTTTTTGTCAGCATGGTCAAACTGGCAAAACCGCCAATAACCAAGGCGCTGGTGGGCAAAACCAAATGCCAGAAATAATCTCCGACCAGCTGCCACCATCCCATTTCCCGCCAATGATCGGAAATCAAGCCCCCTAACGGAAACCAGTTTAAAAAACTGCCCCCCGCAAACAGGACAATCAGCAACACGGCGAACAAAAAGCCTGGGATTGCATGACCAGTGACAATCACGGTGGTGGTCCACACATCAAAAGTTGAGCCGTCCCGAACGGCTTTGCGGATGCCCAGGGGAATGCTGACCATGTAAATGATCAGCATGCTCCAAAGCCCCAGCGAAATTGATACGGGCAAGCGTTCAAAAATCAATTGGGTGACCGGTTGGCCTTTAAAAAAACTGGTGCCAAAATCAAAGGTTAGATATTTGCCCATCATCCAAAAAAACCGCTCAACCAACGGTTTATCAAAGCCCAGTTCTTGCCGCAATTGTTTAAGCAAGCCCGGATCAATCCCGCGGGATGTGGAGGAACGGTTAGGATTATCGGGCAAGGCGATTTCGCTATCACCCCCCACCAACCGTTCCGGCAACACGCCCTGATGGCCACGTTGCTGGGCGATAAATTGGTCAATGGGGCCACCAGGGGCAAGCTGGACAATTAAAAAATTGATCAGCATGATCCCGAAAAGGGTAGGGATAATCAGCAACAACCTTTTGATCAAATAAGCAGTCATCGGCTTTACTTGCGGCCGTTGCGGTTTAATAATTCCGCTTTTTTGGGATCCACCCACCAATTGTCAAAACCAATCCCATATTTAGGGGCGACAGCCGGATGGCCGAAAATGTTCCAGTAAGCGATATTATAAGCTTTGCTATGCCATTCTGGGATAACGAAATAATTCGCCAGCAATACCCTATCCAATGCCCGGGTCCGGGTGATTAAACTTTGGCGGTCAGGCGCATTGATCACCAATTCGATCAATTGGTCAATCGCTTTGTTTTTGATGCCAATGGTATTTTCACTGCCAGGAACATCCGCACTGCCCGATCCCCAGAAATTGCGCTGCTCATTACCGGGTGATACCGATTGGCGTAAAACTTTATTAATTATATCAAAATCGACGTCTTCGACTCTTTTTTGGTACTGACTGGGGTCAATAGTGCGAACAGTGACGGTAATCCCCAGTTTTTTCAAATTTTCCACAAACGAGGCCACCAATCCTTTCTAGCTTGGATCCTTAAGCAATATCTCAAAAGCCATTTGCTGGCCGGTTTTTTGGTTGACCATTTTCCCGTTTTGGATATCAAAGCCAGCTTGCTTCAGCAAATCAATGGCTTGCCGGGTTTGGTTGCGGATATTGCCGCTGCCGTCACTGACCGGCAGGGTAAATTCTTTGGTGAACACGCTACCCGGAATTTGCCCACGCAATGGCTCTAAAATCTTCAGTTCTTCAGCCGATGGCAAGCCGGATGATGCCAATTCCGAATTATTGAAATAACTACGCGCGCGTTGATATTGGCCCCAAAACAGGGTTTTGTTCATCCATTCAAAATCAAACAGATACGTTAAGGCTTGCCGCACCCGGATGTCTTGGAAAACCGGGCGTCGGATATTGTAAATCAAGCCCTGTACCCCCACGGGAATTTCATGAGGGATGCGTTCTTTCACAATCCGCCCGTCTTTGACCACCGCAATATCATATCCGGTCGCCCATTGCCGGGCGATGTTTTCCTGACGCCAATCATATTCCCCAGCCTTAAAAGCTTCAAACAATACTGTGCTGTCGCGGTAATAACGATAGGTGATACGATCAAAATTGTTGGTGCCTTTACGAACAGGTAAATTTTGCCCCCAATAATCTTTGACGCGTTCAACCGTCACCGACCGGCCCGGATCGAAAGAGACAATTTTGTAAGGGCCGCTGCCCAAAGGGATATCCAAAGACGGTTTGGTAAAATCGCGGTTTTGCCAATAATGTTTCGGCAAAACCGGCAATTCGCTGATGATTGAGGCCAACTCCGGATTATCACCATTTTTGAAAACAAAACGCACTTTTCGCTCTGAAACCACCTCGGCTCGCACCACATCGGCATAATAGGTGCGATACAAATTATTGCCTTTTTCCCGCAAAATGTTGAATGAAAACACCACATCCTCCGCGGTGATGGGTTTGCCATCATGCCAGCGGGCTTCAGGGCGCAAATTGAAAACAGCCCATGTACGGCTTTCAGGCAGTTCAATGCTTTCCGCAATCAACCCATAATCCGTACCTGGCTCATCAGAGCTTCGGGACATTAAAGTTTCGTAAATCAGGGCGCTGACGGCCGAAGGCGTTCCCTTCACGATATAAGGATTAAAACTGTCAAAAGTTCCTTGCAAACCCAGCGCTACATTTCCGCCTTTCGGTGCATTGGGGTTCACATAATCGTAATTTTTGAAATCAGGCCCGTATTTAGGTTGCCCTTGTATGGTGACCGCATGGGAAGTGGTGGTTTTTTCGCTTTCCTGCCCATGGGACTGAAAAGATATCAAATGAAGCACCCAAACCATGGCCCCGCCAACCAATTTCCACTTCATTTTTTTCTTATCTCCTTATCATTAAAATATGGTTCAGGTGACTCCGTCTATTTTTTGTACTCTACACCATAAACCACCAACCAAACAAGGGTGGAAAATAGGGAAATGGATCGCAACGGATCATCAAGGTTGCCAGGAGGACGATTTGTCTTTATAAAAAATACGTATCTGGATCTGTCATTGGTAATGATGGGTTAATTTTTCTCATTTTATTATACATCCCATGATCAATTTTTCACAACTGGCCCTGATATTAGCCCTCGTTTCCGCCGTGCTACATGCAGCTAATAATGCCTTGCTGAAAAAAAGCGCGGAGCGTTTATTGCTGCGCGCTTGGATAGGATTGGGATCAGCCTGTATGGTGGTGCCTTTCATTTTTTTTGTGCCCTTTCCCCCTGGTCACATCTGGATTTGGCTGGGATTATCGGGCACCATCCATTTTGTCTATCAAATGCTTTTAATCAATTCCTATAGGTTAGCCGATTTAAGCGTAGTATACCCCGTAGCCCGGGGTATCTCCCCGGTTTTAATTACCATCGGGGCTTTTTTCTTTTTACAAGAAGAAATTACTTGGCAGACAGGCGGGGGGATCAGCTTCATTACCGCTGGCATCTTGCTGCTAGCGGTTGAAAGCACTTTAAAAACCACCGTCAACAGCGCTTCCTTGCGAATGGGGGTATTTTTAGCTTTCTTAACCGGAATTGCGATCACTTCCTATACCTTGGTTGATGCCCACGGCATCCGCCTGAGCGATAATTTGTGGAGCTATGTGTTATGGTATTTCCTGGTCAGTGAAAATACCTTAATGCTTGCATATTTATTCTATCGTTACCCAAAGAATTTGTTCCAAAAACTATGGCCTCATAAGAAAATCGGTGCGGTGGCTGCGATTTTATCTTTAGGCAGTTACGGGTTGGCCATGCTGGCTTTCCGTTTTGGGTATGCCTCCCAAGTCACTGCCATGCGGGAAACCAGCATTATTTTTGGTACCTTCTTAGGGATTTTTGTATTAAAAGAACGCTGTACAATTCCCCGGATACTAGCTTCAATCCTGGTCGTCAGTGGTTGTATCATCACCCGCCTGTAGGCTTTAAATGGGGGATAAACGGCCGCCTTGCTTGTAAAAGCAACGGAAACAACCTACCTATGTTAAATAACGCATCTGGAGAAAAAGCATGGCAAAAATTGAAGTGTACACAACCAATGTCTGTCCTTATTGTGACCGCGCCAAACAGCTGTTGCGCAAGCACAATTTAAGCTTTGAAGAGATCAATGTCTCAAGCAATATCTTAAAACGGGAAGAAATGCTGAAACGCAGCAATGGCCGGCAAACCGTTCCCCAGATTTTTATTAATGGCAAACATGTTGGGGGTTGCGATGATTTATACGCCCTGGATAAGGCTGGCCGCTTATTGTCGATGATTACAGGATAAAACCCGTGGATAAATTGTTAAAAGTTGCTTGTATTCAACTTTGTAGCGGTGACGATGTTCAGGCTAACATCGATAAAGTTGCCCTGGCAATCCGCCAGGCTGGCCAACAAGGGGCGCAGCTGATCGCAACCCCAGAAAACACCTGTTTAATGGAACATAATCCACAAGCACGGTTGAAAAAAGCATTTGCCGAAGACGCGCATCCCGGCATCCCAGTTTTCCAGCAATTAAGTCAAGAGTTTCATTGTTGGCTGCTAATCGGCTCCCTCACTATTAAAGGCCCCGATAATTTATGCTATAACCGCAGTTATTTATTTGGGCCCCAAGGGAATATTGTAGCAAAATATGATAAAATCCATCTGTTCGATGCCAATTTGCCTGACGGCAAAAATTTTCGGGAATCGCAGGCGTTCCACGCTGGTAACCAACCAGTGGTTACCCCGACCGATTGGGGTGGCTTGGGGCTTAGTATTTGCTATGATCTGCGTTTTCCTCATTTATACCGATATCTAGCCCAACATGGGGCGCAAATTATTGCAGTTCCCTCGGCTTTCATTAAGATTACTGGCGAAGCCCACTGGCATGTGCTGCTACGCGCTCGGGCAATTGAAACCGGTTGTTTTATGATAGCGCCCGGCCAAACCGGGCTTCATTCCGGCGGACGGCAAACCTACGGGCATTCCCTGATCATCGACCCATGGGGCAGGATTTTGGCGGAAGCCGGCGATCACCCCTGAAATTATTTATGCCGAGCTTGATTTAAAGCAGGTTGCCCAAGTTCATCAGCAAATTCCCGCTTGGAATTCCAAACCACCTTTCTGATCCTAAGGTTTTTTTACGATCCTACCTTCGTTCTTTATTGTTTTGACATCCAATTCCCATGCAATCCATGCGGCACACGCCTGGGCAAAGCAATGCTAGCAACCGGCTCCTTTGTTATATCCTGTGCATCTAAAATCATAAAATCACTGTTGTTTTTTTTCTTATTATAGACAAACAATAGGAGATAGCCGTCATCTTCCCCAGTCGGATTAGGCTTTGCTGCAAAACTCGCCTCGCCAATTTCATGATCCTCGCCAAAATCACGGATGGTGGTGATATGGTCTTTGATGTCATATTTGATTAAAGCGTTAAATTCCCTCTTACCCCTTAGTCTCGTGGGGGCATAAATAAAGCGGTAATCACGGCCATTGTAAGCATTATTGAATGTTGGGAACTCAACCCCATGATCCGTCAATTGCTTTTCTTCCACGGTTTTTTTTGCAAGATCGATGGTCATCCGGTATAATTGGGGGGGTGATTTTGGTTCATCGCTGGTGATGGCAAAACCCAAACGGTTATGCCGGACATAATCTACAAAAATCAGGTTGTTTTGTTCAAAAGCATTGACAAAGTGAAATACAAAAAAAGCGGGTGTCTTTAACCAGATGGCTGGTTGGCTAGAACCGCCACGCGCCATAATGCCAATCCGCGTCCCCTTTTCTTCACGCCAGTCTAACATATTGCCGCCATTAACAGCGGCTTGAAAATCTAAAACCGCTGGGCAATCAAAAAAGACCAAGTAATTTTTGGTCAGGGCAAAATCATGAATCATCGTACTATAGGGTTTGTCAACCGCCTTCGTTTCCACGAGCAATCCTTTTTTATCAATCCGATGATAGGTGAGAAAAGGTTGAGTTATATTATAGGTGATCAGACATAATTCCCCGGTATTTGAATCAAAACGGCCGTGCGGGCCTACTGCTAAGGGTTTAAAGCTATCAGGCTTCCATTCCCCGATTGTGTCCAAATTTTCATCCATTTCATAGGCTGCACCCCCTTCCCACATGGCCAGGTAACGGCCCGCATGACGCATAATGTTGATGAAGGCCCCATTCTTAAAAGGATTATCGTTCGGCCCGATGAATTTGGGATTAGGTTGGGCCATACGCGCGATGCCCCCATAGATAGCTTGGCCATGCTGTTGTTCAAGCAACAAACCTTTGGTTTTCACATACCGGTTCCTATAACTTGCCTGTTGGTTTTGTACATAAATGGCGTGGATCATACCATCGCCATCAAATGGATAGGTATAAGAAATCGGCTCGAACGCCGGATTAGGCCCATTTCGCATGTAAACACCCTCAAGACCCTCAGGAATTTTTCCGGTAATCGTTAAATTCTTGAAATCGCTTTCCTCACGGATGGGCGCATAATTGCCTTGAAGATAGGGATTATTTTTGTTTTGTGATTGGCGTTGTTTTTTCTCAATAAGGGATAGGGACATAATTATTCTCCTGCAAATAGTAACTAATCTTATTCTGAGGTCTTCAGTGTTTTTTGCTGTTTTCTGCTGTACCAATTGGGAAGTTTTATGGTTATCCAGATACCTAACAAAGTAGTACCATAGCCAAGGATCTGGGGTAATATTTTACCTGATAGATCATCGCCAAACGGGACAAATTGCCAAGCAGCGGAGGCCAGAAAAATGCTGCCCCATATGGCGGTAATCATTTGGTTTACTTTCATAAATCCCGGCTTATTCCATAGGTGCTGGGCCACTTGTTGGCGGGCATATTGCAGGGTGAATGGCCTACCAATCAACAAAGAAATCCAGGCAATGGTTGCTAGAATAATGCTAGATAAAAAGGGGGTATGATGGATAACCCAGCTATTTTGCAATATCACATCAAATATAAAAATGAAAATAAGAAAAAAAGCTGTACCCCAACTTAAAATAAAGCCTTTTTTTAAACTTTTCCATTCCAAGGCAAAAAATACGGCACTTGCCACTAAAATGCTTATCAGCATTTCCGCCGCGGTTTTACCAAATAAGGCGTTTAATAAAATCCAGGGTAAAAAACCAAATAGAAGTTGGAATGCCATTTTATCCCTCCTTATTGACTTTTAGATTGTTCAATTTTTTTAAGTAATTTCAAAGCATCTTGACACCAGCCTAATTGGGCTTGAACAATTTGCTTGCCAAACTCGACCGTCATTTGCCAATAAAGCTGATAGGGTGATTTTTCATCCCCCAAACCTTGATCAATCTTTTTGTATGTTTCCAAGCGTTTTTTTAATTGCCGTTGGTGTTCTAAAATATGTTTCTGAGTTATCTCTAAGGGCACCATCCGATCCAAAAAATAACTTCAATAGCAATTCGTTGCGCGGGATGGTGGGTACCACCTCTTGCACTAACCAATCTTTTAGTTCTTCCAATCCTTTGCTGCTGATCTGATAAACCTTTCGGGTTCTACTGCCTTGAGATTCAATAGCAAGGCTGGTAATGCATTTTTCTTTTAATAATTCGGCAAGGATCGGGTAAATCTGCCCGTCACTTTCCTGCCAAAAATATTGCGTGCTCATATGCAGGGCTTTTTTAATATCATACCCAGACATCGGTTGATGGCTCAGCATACCAAGCAAGGCATAACGCGTTTTGTTTATTCTTTTCATATCATGAATATATATCTTTTAGATATATCTTGTAAAGATATAAAATAAAAAAATCAATTTTTTAGATTACAACCCAGGAACACATGTTATTTTTCTGGCCACATGTCGTTTGTCAGAAATTCTTTATTGAAAAACAAAAGGGTGGCCGAAGCCACCCTTTCTTATCGAGGTTAAGACGAGATATGATAATTACCTTGCCCGTCCCTGCTTCCAGGTTTCCAATAATTTTTCATATTGTACGGTTTCGCCTTTTGGTTTTTCATTGGCCAATTTAGGCTTCGGCGCCCCTGGTTGGTCATACCAGTATTTGGCGTCGCGTTCCGGGTTCAGTTTGGGGGCGCATTCTTTCATGCCCGCCCTTTCCAACCGCGACAACACTTGATCCATTTCCCGCGCTAAATTATCCATGGCTTGTTGCGGGGTTTTTTCACCACTGACCGCCGCCGCCACATTTGGCCACCATAATTGGGCCAATTTTGGGTAATCTGGCACATTCGTACCCGTGGGCGTCCAAGCGACACGCGCGGGGCTGCGGTAAAATTCGACCAATCCACCCAATTTAGGGGCCATATCGGTCATTGCCTGGCTTTGGATATCACTTTCGCGGATGGGGGTTAACCCGACCAAGGTTTTTTTCAAGGAAACCGTTTTGGAAACGCAGAATTGGGCATATAACCAAGCCGCCTTGCGCCGTGCTAAGGGGGTTGATTTCAACATGGTCCATGAGCCGCAATCCTGATATCCCAGCTTCATCCCCTCTTCCCAGTAAGGGCCGTGGGGAGATGGCGCCATCCGCCATTTGGGCGTGCCATCTGCATTGACCACTGGCAACCCTGGTTTGGTTAAGGCCGCGGTAAAGGCTGTATACCAAAATATCTGCTGGGCAATATTACCTTGTCCAGGTACTGGTCCTGCTTCCGAGAAAGTCATGCCAGCCGCTTCCGGTGGCGCATATTTTTTCAGCCAATCAATATATTTGGTTAACGCATACACAGCCGCTGGCCCATTCACATCACC